>CAYQPY010000046.1:0-7817 GCA_964419705.1 uncultured Dehalococcoidales bacterium | reverse complement strand
GCGGGCAAAGACCACCGCACCTACGATTTAGCCCAGTCCATTCTCAACGAAGAGATAGAGCACGAATCGTGGTTCTCAGAGTTCCTGGGCGAGGGTCCCTCCGGTCACTTCCTGCGTCGCGGCGAGACCTCTCCCTTCGTCTCCAAGTTCTTGCGATAACAGCACGAGGTGCCCGAGGTGTTATAATAACGGGGAGGCTCAAGAATAATACGGGCCTCCCCAAAATCATAGGGCCGGGGCGGTAATGGAAATTAGCTTCCTTCAAAACCTCAAACCGGTAGTCCAGGCTCTGGTGGCCACCGTCTTTACCTGGGCGATGACGGCCCTGGGGGCGGCGGCGGTATTCGCCGCTAAGGACATAAGCCGCCGCGTCCTGGACACCATGCTCGGTTTTGCCGGCGGGGTCATGATTGCCGCCAGCTACTGGTCGCTGCTGGCGCCGGCTATCGCCATGTCCGAGGGCAAGGACATCCCCTCATGGGTGCCGGCAGTGGTTGGCTTCCTCGGCGGCGGCATCTTCCTCTGGAGCCTCGATAAGGTGCTGCCCCACCTCCACCTCGGCTTCCCCATCTCCGAGGCGGAGGGGGTCAAGACAAGCTGGCGGCGGAGCACGCTGCTCATCATGGCCATAACCCTGCATAACATACCCGAGGGGCTGGCGGTGGGGGTGGCCTTCGGGGCGCTGGCCGCCGGTATGCCTTCCGCCTCTTTCGGCGCGGCTGTCGCCCTAGCTATCGGTATCGGTATCCAGAACTTACCCGAAGGGATGGCGGTTTCCATCCCCCTGCGCCGCGAGGGGCTTTCGCGACGCAAGAGCTTCTGGTACGGGCAGCTATCGGGGGTGGTCGAACCCATCGCCGGGGTTATCGGGGCGGCGGCGGTGATTATCGCCCAGCCCATTTTGCCCTACGCGCTAGCCTTCGCCGCGGGGGCGATGATATTCGTCGTCGTCGAGGAGGTAATACCCGAAGCGCAGCGCGGCGGTAACGCCGACATGGCTACCAGCGGCGCCATGATAGGCTTTGCCCTGATGATGCTGCTCGATGTCGCCTTCGGTTAGTGAAATGAAAACATTTACCAGGGAAGAACTTAAAAAATACGATGGCACCAAAGGCACCAGCTATGTCGCCTACGGGGACAAGGTATATGATGTATCAAAAAGCTTCCAGTGGCAGAAGGGGGTGCACCAGGTTGCCCACAAAGCGGGGCAGGATTTGACCGCAGCCTTAAAAGACGCCCCCCACATCCCCGATTTGCTCTTCAAGTTCCCCGTAGTCGGCAAACTGGCTGAAGAAGAGAATGAAAATGAATGAGCACGAGCACCATAATCGTGACCATCAACGCCCGATTTATAAAGGTGGAAAAGTAATAAATATGGGTTGACTGCCACCCTAAAAACCGTCTACAATGCTAGCCAATAAAGAGGAAGGGTAGTCTCCTACCCAAGGAGAAGAAAAGCCATGAAAGCAGTTATTCTGGTGGGTGGAGAGGGGACCAGGTTGCGCCCCCTGACCTGCAACACCACCAAGGCGATGGTGCCCATACTGAACATGCCCTTCCTGGAATACTTGCTCCGCTACCTCAAGGGGCACGGCATAAAAGACGTCATCCTGGCCATGAGCTACCTGCCCGACCGCATCCAGGGTCACCTGGGTGACGGCTCTGAGCTGGGCGTCAACTTAAGCTACGCCATAGAAAAGGAGCCGCTGGGGACGGGCGGGGCGATTAAAAACGCCGAAGCCCGCCTGACCGAACCCTTTTTCGTCCTCAACGGCGATGTCTTTACCGACCTCAACCTGGCCGACATGCTGAGCCGCCACCGCAAGGTCAAGCCCAGGGTGAGCATTGCCCTGACGCCGGTGGATAACCCGACGATATACGGGGTGGTCGAAACCGACCACGAGGATAGGGTAAAGCGCTTCGTGGAGAAGCCCGGGCTGGATGAAGTCACCACCAACATGATTAACGCCGGCATCTATATTATCGACCCCTCGGTTTTAGGCTATATCCCCCCCACCACCCCCTCCATGGTCGAGCGCCACCTTTTCCCCCTGCTGCTGGAGAAGGGCGAGCCGATATTGAGCTATCCCTCCGACAGCTACTGGCTTGACATCGGCACGCCCGAAAAATACCTCAAGGGGCACCACGACCTGCTCTCGGGGGAGGCACCGGCTCTGGCTTCCTACTGGAACAATTTCGACCGGGAAATCCTGACGGGAGGCAGCACCATAGACCCCTCCGCCAAGATTGACGGTCCCGTGCTCATCGGCGAGGGGTGCACCGTGGCTAAGTGGGCGGTATTGAAAGGGCCGGCCGTTCTGGGGCCGGGCTGCCAGATTGCCGAAGGCGCCTGCGTGGAAGGGGCGGTACTCTGGCAGAACGTGAAGGTGGGCAAAAAGGCGTTACTGAGAAACTGTATCGTGGCGGCTAACTGCCAGATCGGGGCAGAGAGTCAGGTCCTGGATAACTGCGTGCTGGGGGATAACGTGGTGGTGGGTAAGAATAATAAACTGGCGCCGGAGATTAAAATCTGGCCCGATAAGCGCATAACCTCCGGCACCATGTCATTCTAACGTCCCAACGGCCCGGTGGGTCAGTTGGGGGATACGAATTTAGCGACCATTGTCATCAACGCCTGAGACTCAAACGGCTTGGTTATATAGCCCTCGGCACCCATAACATCCTGGCTGAGCTTACGGTTAAGGTCGTAGTCCACGGCGGTAAGCATAATAATCGGGATTGTCTTGGTTGCCTGGTTCCTCTTAATGGCGTAGCAGGCGGTAAGACCGTCCATCTTGGGCATTAGAATGTCCATCAGGATGAGGTCCGGTTTCTGATTAACAGCCACCTTTACCGCTTCCTCGCCGTTATCGGCCTCAATGACCCTGTAGGTCTTGCCCAGAAGCCTTCTTACCAGCGCCCTTACCATTTCTTCGTCATCGGCGATGAGTATTCTCTTTGACCCGCTCATTTTTCATCCCCCCACTTATTTATCGGCAGATTTTCAGGCTTCTGCCAGCACTATTCCGGTGACCGGTATCTTCAGGAAGGCGGCCGCTACCTCCGGGTCGAACTGGCTACCGGTACACCGCTTGATTTCCTCCAGGGCTTCGTCGATAGACATCGCCGTGCGATAAGGACGGTCTGAGGTCATAGCGTCAAAGGAATCGGCCACAGCCAGAATTCTAGCTCCCAGCGGTATCTTTTGCCCGGATACGACCTGATTCATACCGCTACCGTCATAACGGTCATGGTGATGTTCAATCATCTCCACCACCTTATTGTTAACCACCGGCTTAACGATGCCGGCGCCGACGCTGGCATGAGTCATAATATGCTCATATTCGTCATCTGTCAATTTGTCCGGTTTATTCTGGATAACCTGGTCGATGGCAATCTTGCCCACATCGTGCAGCAAGCTTCCCCAGCGCAGGTCTTCGAGGCAATCATCAGTCAAGCCCATCTCTTTGCCTATAGCCACGGCAATCTCGGTTACCCGGCGGGAGTGCCCTGCCGTATACTGGTCCTTGGCTTCCAGGGCGAAGGCTAAGGCTTCAATAGCACCGAGAAAGACCTTGCGGATTTCCTTGGTCTGCTCCTCGACCTTCTCCTCCAGGTATTGCTGGTATTGCTTAATCTCGCGCTCCAGCCGCTTCTTCTCCAGCACCCCCTCCACACTCAACACCACCTCGGCCAGGTTAAAGGGCTTACATACGTAGTCGTAGGCCCCTCCTTTCATACACTGGATGGAGATATTGATGTCGTTAAGGGCGGTGGCCATCATGACGGCGGTATCGGGGTAAGCAGCTTTTATCTCCGGCAGCAACTCCATTCCCGACCTGCCCGGCATCTTTATGTCAAGAATTACCACGTCGGCCGGGCTGGCTTTCAGCCTCTCCAGCGCCGGCTCGGCGCCGCTAGCCTCGTCGCACTGGTAGCCCTCTCGGGACAGCCGCCGACAGAGAAGCTTCCTGACCGTCGCTTCGTCGTCCACAACCAGTATTTTTACCTCGTTAGCTTCCATATCTCTAACCTTCTAACGCCTCTTTTACTATTGACCTTAAGTCGTCGGGAGTAAAGGGCTTGGGTAGATAGGGCCTTGCGGCTCCCTCAAGCATGGAAGCCAGCTTTTCGTCCAGAACGTCACCGGTGGTGAAGATAATCTTACCGGTAAAGTTAGGGTATTTATCCAGTATATACTGATAAAGCTCCCTGCCGTTCATAATCGGCGTTCTGATGTCGATAAGGCAAAGGTCATACTCCACCTCACTGATCATCTTGCCGGCGATGGCGCCATTTACGGCGATATCAACCTCAAAACCCTCGGCGGTGAGAGTTCTCAGGCATACCTGACAAATGGAAGGCTCATCTTCGACTATCAGGATTCTTTGGCTCTGGCTCTTAGGACGGTTCATTTGGCTTCTCCGATTGCTCATGAGCATTGATCGGCAACTCGACGATGAAGGTAGCTCCGCTACCCGGCTTGCTCCGGGCATATATCTTGCCACCGTGTTCCGCGATTATTCCATGACAGACACTGAGTCCCAGACCCGTCCCCTTGCCTACTTCCTTGGTGGTGAAGAACGGATCGAATATACGATTCAGGTTTTCTTTATCGATTCCGGGGCCGTCGTCGGCAAATGACGCCCTGACGCTGTAATTGAACCTCTGGGTAGTAATCGTCAGCGTGCCCCCGTTGCTCGATTCGAGCATAGCCCCTTCGGCGTTAAGAATAATGTTAATAAAGACCTGCTGTAGTTGAGAATAGTCAGCCATAACATCAGGCAGGTCGGGGGTAAGCTTGGTATTAATCTTTATGTTACTCACGTTCTGCTCGTAGGCGCGTAACGTCAGTACTCCCTCTATAATGCTGTTAACACTTGTCGGCTGCTTGGAGGGGGCATGCTTGCGGGCAAAGGTGAGCAGGTTGCGTGCCACGCCCGCCGCGCGCTGGGCTTCCTTATGGATAATGACCAGGTCTTCCTTAATCTCCTCGGGTAAGTCAGTATCCATAAGCAACTGGGCGAAACCGATGACGGCGGTGAGGGGGTTGTTTATCTCATGGGCGATGCCCGACGCCATCTCCCCTACCGAAGCCAGGCGGCTGGCCAAGTGAGCCTTCTGCTCCAGCTCCACCTTCTCCTCTTCAGCCCGCTTGCGGTCGGTGATGTCAAGCCAGCTGATAAGGAAGTAGAGCAACTTCTTCCGGTAGACTACCGGTGCCGAGTTAAGCATTACCCAGAAAGGCTCGCCGTTCTTCTTGCGGAAGGCATGCTCGCTCTTCTTGCCGCCAGTTACCATGGCATTCTTGAGAGCCAGAGCCATTGCCTTATTATCTTCTTTCGGCCACCACGGGTAGGGAGCTTTCTTGCCGGCAATTTTGGCCAGCTTGTATCCGGCTAGCTTTTCGAAGGCCGGATTTACGTATTTTATTGAGGTGTCGGGATTGAGCACTGATATCGGGTTCGGCGAATTTTCCAGCAGGCTCGTGCTGAACTCCTGGCTCTCCCTCAGTGCCTCCGTCATCTGCTCACGTTCGGTAACGTCTTTATTTATGCCGACATAGCCCTTGAAAGTTCCATCGCTGTCAAAAAAGGGAGTGCCGCTAATCTCAAAGATAAGGGGGGTGCCATTCTTATGGAGATGGAGAACCTCAAAGCCGGAGAAGCCCTCCGTTTTAGCATTGACCGCCTTGAAACGTTTAAGCCATTTCTTGACTTCCTTCTTGGGGGTGAAGTCAAGCGTTCTCTTCTTGCCCACCACCTCTTCCACCTCATAGCCCAGCAGGTCTTTAATATTGGGGCTGACGAAGGTATACATCCCCTGGGCATCCACCTCCCAGATCAAATCGCTGGCAGCCTCCACCAGGTTTTTATACTTCCTCTCCGCCTCAACCAACGCCTCCTCGGCCTGCTTGCGCTCGCTAATTTCACGGCAAACGCAGAAGATAAGCTTCTGCCCCGAGCATACAGCCCCATTGGTGCTGATTTCAACGTCAATGGTCGTACCATCCTTACGACGGTGGTATGTCTCTATGTGATCGCCAACGGCGTCGACACTCCGGACCATCCCGAGCAGTTGCTCGCGTGTCCACTGGGTATCCCAATCCCACACGTGGAGTTCGCGGGCTTCCTCGGGAGTGTAGCCGAGCATCTCGGCAAACCGCCGGTTCGCCTCATATACCTTGCCATCCTGGTCGAGGATAACGATGCCGTCACTGGACTGGTCGATAAGGATACGGTGCCGGGTCGCTTCATCAGCCAGCGCTTCTTCTGCCTTCTTACGCTCGGTGATGTCGCGGGCAAGCTCAAGACAGGAAACAATATTTCCATTGGCGTCCCTAATGGGGTTAGCCGTATTCTCCCAGTAACTAATCTCTCCCGAAGGCTCTGTACGCCGCCTCTCCGCATTGTGCGACTTACCGTCCTTGAACGCCTTTGCCACCGGGCAGCCGTCGCAGACCGCGTCTCTACCTTCAAAGACACGATAGCATTTCTCCCCGATATGGCCACCACCCGAGGCTAGCTTGGACGGCTCGTTCTGATAAACAATGTTAAAGTTCTTATCCTGTATGGTAAGGGTGCAGTCCATGGCGTCTATTACCGACTCAAGCTTATTCCTCTCGGCTTGAAGTGCGTTTTCCGCCTGCTTACGCTCGGTGATGTTCCTGTTAATTTCAAGGCAGGAAACAATCTTTCCCTGAGCGTCTTTAACGGGACTAGCCGTATTCTCCCCGAAGGCCGTCTCTCCCGAAGGTAATACCACTTTCCTCTGCGTAGTGTGTGACTTGCCATCATTAAATGCCTTTTTTACCGGGCAGCCGTCGCACACCTCGTCTCTGCCTTCATAGGCACGGTAGCACTTCTTACCCACGCAGTCGCCATAACTCTTCTTCAATGTCTCATTCAGATAAATAATGTTAAAGTCCTTATCTTGCACGGTGAGGCCGTCTTCCATAGCGCCTATTACCGACTGCAGCTTATTCTTCTCAGCTTGAAGTGCCTCTTCCGCTTGCTTATGCTTGGTGATTTCCAGCGTCAGTTCCACCAGACCGGTAATATCGCCAGTGGCATCTCTAATCGGGTAGCCCTTTACCAGCCACGCCTTTCCGTCAGGGGTAATCATTTCACCGCCTTGCGGTTTTCCCGTTTTGCGAGCCTTTTCCACCGGGCAGCCGGGACAGGACTTGCCCCCGCTACCCCACACATCA
This sequence comes from uncultured Dehalococcoidales bacterium, assembly GCA_964419705.1. Taxonomy (GTDB): domain Bacteria; phylum Chloroflexota; class Dehalococcoidia; order Dehalococcoidales; family BS750m-G39; genus E44-bin88. The sequence continues at coordinate 607 of CAYQPY010000046.1, read as the reverse complement.
TAGCAATATCGCCCCACCAATTCTTGGGAAGGCATGCCGACCGATTCACCGGCGATCTTGTTGGTCCACAACACCCGATGCTCCAGGTCCTGAAAGACGACCAGCTCGCTCAAGCTATCGAGAATGGCAGCCTTGTCCTGCTCCGTCTCTCCCCAAACCGGCTCCGCCTTTTCGCGCTCGGCTTCCAGCACTGCCGGACCCCCTTTGCGCAAGGGCATAGTTTCAATCTCCTTAATAAGTTGCCTCTTAGTCTTGGCACCGTTTCCGTTAGCCATATTTTCACCTCAGCGGAAAAGCGTTTTAGATTAAGTCTTTTACTGTTCCGACTTGGTCCGTATTATTTACCTGGTTAGCTTCCGCTTTCAATCTCTCGACTTCGTCTTCGGTAAAAAGCCTCCAGCCACGCCTGTCCCGGTGTTTGGCTTCCTTAAAAACATCCTCTTTGAGCCAGCGAAATAGTGTGGCCCGGCTTATACCAACTATCCGACAGACCTCAGCGGTTCTATAATAGATTCGGCCATCTACTTTTACTGTCATATTTAAACCCCTGATCTGTGATAATGCTCGAATATACTCTAACTTTAAAATATGAAGCCCCAGGCGTAAA
>CAYQPY010000045.1:0-7839 GCA_964419705.1 uncultured Dehalococcoidales bacterium | reverse complement strand
GCCCGGCTGGAACGTACTCGTAAGCTTAGCCTTACATCAGTTAACGACTAATATTAATTTTTGTTTATTTTGCATAACATATCATTTAGAAAGGTAAACTGATGGTCACAAAACGCAAACAAAACGACCTTGAGAACCTGGCGAGAGAACTTAACTCACTTTCTAATGAGATAAAACAAGATACTTTCTTTTCCCTTATCAACATTACCTATGTGGTGCATAAGTTCTTGACGGTCAAGTCAAAAATAGCCATGCCTAACGTTACGAGGTATCGAGTGCTCGATGCCCTCGTTATGAATAACGGGAGTTTGACACCGACCGCTCTCAGTAAGATGGTTTACCGGTCTAAATGTGCGATTACGAGAGTGGTTGATAGGCTGGAGAAGGATGGCCTGGTGAAAATGGAAAAGCGGTCTTCTCTCAGCGATAAGAGATTTAAAAAGGTTTTTATTACCCAAAAGGGAATAGGGTTTATGCAAGCCAGTATGCCCGAGAGAGGCCAGATAGCCAAAGACGCCATGTCGTTTCTGAGTCCGGATGATATGTATGCCCTGGGGAAAATGTTGCGGCGGCTCAGGAAACACCTACTCGATCAGATTTCGAAAGAAGCTTCTGATATTGAACCGGATTGAATTTTGCTTGGGGTTGGGGCTGAGTATCTGCCACGGCATAATTGCCGAGCACGGCGGCAGAATATACGTCGAGAGCGAGCTGGGTAAGGGCGCCACCTTTATCGTGGAGCTGCCCGTCGGCGCCGCCGAAGGGACAGGTGGCATGAGATGATACGTTCCTATACGGAAAAGGTCTTGGTTGATTTGGGTGACTTTGGTCAGGATTTAGAGCGGATTGCCGAAGAAATGAATAGCCAGTTCCCTTATTAAGCTTCAACTGGGCCATAATTAATTATTGCCTTTGACTAAAAGAGATTGAACTCTAGGGATAACAACATTGAGGAGGAATGAGTTGGCCAAAGTGTTAGAGGAATGGGCATAGCGATTCAATATATTTCATACTTTCCTACAGGCGGGCTCTGCTAGGGGAAACTGAGGTACCAGGGGTTCTAAAGTTTTTTCCCCACTGGTTCAATTTTTTTGTCTCCTCCTCCCGTGTGGGTAGCCCCAGCTGTAATCGGGCAAGTGGCATCCCGCCTACCCGATTCGTAAGGCCATATTCATATGCAAAAGACTGTGAAACACGCTAGAATGAACAGAGTCTCACCAGCCACTGTAGAGCTACTCATCCATGAGAGAAACAAGGGTAAGAGCCTCAGGCAGCTGGGGCAGATGTTTGGTGTAAGCCATGAGCGGGTGAGGCAGATTTTGGCTAAACACAGTCCATCGCGAGTTACGCTATTACCCCAACGCTCGGTTGCGGTTAAGCTGGGATACCCGGTCACGTGGCTCATCCAGCTAAGAAAAGAAGGTATTATCAACCCCACCAAGCCCGGTGGTTACTGGCTTTACTCGGAGGAGCAGATTAGACAGATACCGTCAATTATTGCCGATATGAGAAGGTGTGAACGGTGCGGCGGGTTACGCCCACCAAACTACCGGAGGTTCTGTAGAGAGTGCAGCCAGTATAGGAGAAAAAACCCCTACAGGAGTCTAAGCCCGGAAGAGAAGGTAGAGCATCGAAAGAAGAGTGTGGTGTGGCGGGAGGCAAATCCAGAGAAATGGAAAGAGATATCGTCTAGGGCACTCCGGAAATATCGGGCGAGGGTACAAGCGGGTATACTATAAACATATAGGAAGGGTAGGCCGTGCAGGTCTCGAACCTGCGACACCCTGATTAAAGGTAACTTACGCGTGTCCAGACTCAACAATTACCAAGATCGTTACTTACTACAAGAAAGCTTAAATCCTTACCTCATTGCACAATTTAGCGTAATGTTGCCACAATATACCCCATAACATACGCTGGAGAAAAAAGGAGGAGCTTCAAACTCGGTCAACTCTCGTTAGTGATTATCAAAACCAGCAGGGAATGATTGGCTGCATCAAAGGTGATAGCCTTAACTTGGCCGTGGCAGCCTGCCATCACTATCTCTCCCGTTATGATATCTCTACCGATTATCGTCCCGGGCGTGACGTGGTCCCCAAGTCTAAGCTCACACTGGGAGGCTTCGATTATAAACCGCTTGACAGAAGCTTTCTTTCTCAAGGTCGTTTTCGTCTCCATTTGACATAGATAAACCCACCCACCAGGGCCGTGAAGGGGGCGACGGTTACCAAACCAAAGCTGCCAACTACGATATTAAGAAACTCGGCGGCGACATAGTTCATATTTAATATGTTGGTCATCGGCACGCCCTGAGCCATGAAGACCATTAGCATGGTGATGTAGGCACTTGAGTAAGCCAGGAGTAACGTCGTGACCATGGTGCCGACTACGGCTCGCCCAACGGCGAAGCCGGAGCCGATAGCCTCTTTAAGAGAGATATCGGGCTTTTTCAGCACTACCTCGTTCATCGCCGACGAGACATCCATAGCCAGGTCCATTACGGCACCAGACGAGGCGATGAATATCCCGGAGAGGAAGATGCGAGTCAGGTCCAAGTAGGTAAATCCACTATAAAGCAATGTTTCTGAAAAGGGGCGGACAGCGCCGTGCAGGTGGAGGCTCGAACCAAAGATAAGGGCCAGGCCACAGGTAAGCCAGATGCCCAACAGGGCGCCTAAGAAAGCCACCGTTCCCTTCTTGTTCAATCCACCGACAAGATAGATAATTACGGCACTTAGTACGGTTACTACTCCTAGAGCTAGGATTATGGGGTCATTGCCTTTCAGAATAAAGGGCAACAACACCTTCCATATCATCAATGCCGTGAACAGAAAGGAGAGGAGGGCTTTGGCACCCGTACGGCCGGCGAAGATGATTAAGAAAAGGGCAAAGATAGCGAAAAGAATAATCTCAATGTTTATCCGATAGTGGCCAATGGCGTTGGCGGCGACAAACTCACCCTGGTCGTCAGTATTGATAACCAGCAGTACTTTATCATCAACTTCATAGAGTTCATCAAGCTCCATCTTCCCCAGCAGGGTGTTTGAGACATCGATTACCTCATCCTCGAATGGGCCATTTTGAACCCTGACTGTCAGACCCTGGACCCCTTCCGTGACAACGCCAAAATGCCCAACTTGTGAATTATCTACTTCTAGCACCCGCCCCTGAGCCCGCATGGAATCAGCTGGCAGATGCTCCTCAAAGCCAGTGGGGATGAAGACAAGGATGACCGAAAGGATTACTATCGTCAAGATAAAGAGATTATCCCGATTGCGCAGACGCTTAAGGCGGCCAAAGCCTAAAAGCTGCCTCATAATATCACCTCAGATACAGAGTGAGTGGGCCTCAGCGCCTACTCACTCTACAAACCATCCTTGAAACCATCAACTTGCTATCATCACCTTAGTCAAATCCGGCTATTTCCATAATCTTCTTAGGGACGTCGGTGTTGTCGAAGTAGCCGTTGAATAGCTCCGCACCGACACCGAGGGCGTGTATGGGAACAGGGGTACCGGTGTGGGCAAAACTGGTCCAGCCAATCCCGGCTTTCTGGTTAAGGATATGAGTGCAGGCAACCCCGAGAGGCTCCCAATAATTGGAAAATCGGAATGCTGCCTCATCACCCATTCGCTCACCAAAAGACATCATGCTGTAAGCAAAGGCTTCCTCCAGAAGTTCAAGCTCATAATCCTCGAGAGCCATATCGCTGTCAGTGCCTGCCTCCAGACCGAACGTTGCCTCAATCAGGGGAAAGACATCTTCGAGCTTGGCATCGTCGGGGTGGGCTGTCTTATACTCAGCAAACTCGGCGGCGAACGCGGCGTTGGATATCGTCTGATACTGGATTTTATCAAAGAAGGAATCGTACATGGTGCCCGCGAAGCCAATGGTCATGCCGCCGCACTCGTGGTCGGAGGCGACAACGATAAGGGTCTCGTCGGGATGTTGCTCATAGAAAGCAACCGCCTCATCCACGGCAGCGTCAAAGGCTATGACGTCCATGATAGCGGTGGCAGCATCATTGGCGTGGCAGGCCCAGTCTATCTTGCCGCCCTCGACCATGATAAAGAACCCATCGGGATTATCAAGGAGCTCTATCGCCTTTGCGGTATACTGGGCCAGGGAGATATCGTCAGCAGCGCGGTCGATTTCATAAGGCATAGCCGGGCTTCCTCCCTCAACGATAAGAACACTGTTCATTGCTATGACCTTACCCACACCCGGAGCCAGATTGGCGAAGTCGGTCGGGTTGTCCACGACAGTAAAGCCGTTAGCCTCGGCGGCGGCTATGGCACTAGGCTGGTCGCTTTCTGGGCCTGTGGGCGCCGACAATCCGCCGCCACCAAAGAATTCGAAGTCGCTTTCCGCCATCCACATGCTAATCTCGTAGGAGTCTTTCCTTGATGGTTGGTGTGCATAAAAGCAGGCCGGGGTAGCGTGGTCGAGAGATACGCTGGTTACTATGCCCACCTGCATGCCTACCTCGTGAGCCATCTCGGCAATTGTCTGGTACTCCACCGTTTTGCTTGAGTCCATGGCAATAACGCCGCTATCGGTCTTGTAGCCACAGGCTAGAGCCGTGCCAGCCGCGGCTGAATCGGTGATTATGGCATCGGCAGCGTATGTAGTAGTCATCCCTTGGGCAGGAAACTGGGTCATCGTTAGCTGGGCTTTCCCCAGGTCTTCATACTCGTTGACGGCGTAAAGGTAAATCTCGGCTGCGTTACGTTGTGCTATCCCAAAACCATCTCCGATGAAAAGAAAAACATATTTAGCCTCAGTTACAGCAGCTTCAGTTTCGGGCTGACCTGTATCCGATGGTTCAGTTGTTCCATCATCAGAAGTACAAGCTCCAAGAAAGGACATCGTAACAAAAAGCACTATTAATAGTAGGGCAGAAAATGTTTTCCAGAACCTTGACATTTATGACTAACCTCCTTCATTTTACGTGAATATTCTTGGATTATTTGCCGATTTTCCCGAAAGCAGACTAAATTCTGCTCTGACATAAGCTTATTACGGCACCTCCTTTCAGCTGATTTACGTTATTTTCTACAGTTGTATCCGTCATATATGAATATAGCATATGTGACGTAATATTAGTGTGTTGATCTATTAATGTCAATAGTTGGAACGAGATTTATATCGTGATAGGTGATGCTGGGGGGAAATGCCGGAGTGGGGGGAGTTCGAGGGCAACGGATGACAGCCTTGTTAGGGAAAAGCCTTAAGCATAATAAACACCAGGTGTGTTAGAATAGGAACGACAGCGCTGAGTACCTAATCAGCTAGAAAGTAGTAACATGCCGGCTAAATTTACTTTCACTAGCCCCATAATGAAATCATGGCTACTCATACACCAATCTAGCAGACTGTTGGGGAAGTCCGAGAAAGCAGTTCTGGCTAAGATTGGGCTGACGCCCCGAAAGCAGGCTGTTCTCCTGGCCATGAAAAATATGCCCGGTCCGTTGACGGTAGGCAATATTGCCTACTGGCTTGACCGTAGCCCCAACGGCATCAGCACGCTGGTCGACCGCATGGAAAAAGATGGGCTCATCAGCCGAGTACGAGACATGCCCGACCGCAGAGCGGTGAGGCTGGTGGTAACCCCAAAGGGGGAGGAGCGTTTCGAGGAGGGGAGCAGGCTCTTCCAGAAGCTATTCCGAGATATATTTCTTGAGTTTTCTGAAGAAGAGTTGCAAACACTAAGCACGATAATGGCAAGAGTGCGGCGTAGAACCTTTGATTTACTTAAACCAGACCGACCTGTGGAAAAGCTACAGGTGCTAGATGAGTGAAATAAAGTGAGCTAATTCTCGTAAGGGGTTAAAGGCTTTGCTACCGGAGTGGTGAACGAAATGGAGGATTGTTTACCGCAGGTAACAAGTGTCCATTTCGTTCAATTGCACAATAGCTTGGATTGTTACCCCAGCCCCGCATGTGCTCTAGGGGGAGTTCGTTCGTTTACCTCGTTGACTTCAAGTTACAGAGCCTGTATAATCTATTCGGAAAGGAGGCAAGCGGTTGGTCCGGTAAGCGATTGCTAGCTTGTCTCTGGACAGCTTCCCAAGCAAGACGTCGAGGGTTCGAATCCCTTCACCCGCTCCAATCATATCTTAAAGCTTTCCGTGCTCCCGCTGTATTTCTGCCTCATCTTGGTCTTTTCTATTTTACCCGTCGGGTTTCGGGGCACCTTGTCGAATATAATGCGCCTCGGCCTCTTGTAGCGGGGCAGGTTTTGCTCGCAAAACTCGTTTATATCGTCTTCGGTCAGGGTGGCCCCGTCGCGGGGGCTAATCACGGCGCAGGCTATCTCGCCCAGCCTCTCGTCGGGGAAGCCGATAACGCCGACATCGTGTATCTGGGGGTGGTGGCGGATGGCGTTTTCCAACTCCACGGGGAAGATATTCTCCCCGCCGGTGATAATCACGTCCTTCTTTCTATCCACGATATAGATGAAGCCGTCGTCATCCATCCTGGCCATGTCGCCCGTATAGAGCCAGCCGTCCCGCAGGGTTTCCGCCGTTTTTTGGGGGTTCTTATAATAGCCCTTCATCACCCCGTCGCCCTTGACGATGAGCTCGCCCACCTCCCCGCAGCCCACGTCCTTACCCTTATCGTCGACGATGCGCACCTCCCAGTTAAAGCCGGCCCGGCCGGTCGCCTCCAGTTTATGGTTGTTCTCGATGCCGAGGTTGACGCAGCCCGGCCCGGTGGCTTCGCTCAGGCCGTAGCTGGTGTCGTACTGCATATCGGGGAAGTATTGCTTCCAGCGTTTAATCAGACTGGGGGGGATGGGCTGCGCCCCCATGTGCATAAGCCGCCAGCTGCTCAGGTCATAGTCTTTTTGCCTGAGCTCTCCCCGGTCAAGGGCGCTGAGGATATCCTGTGCCCAGGGCACCAGCAGCCAGACTATCGTCCCTTTTTCCTGCTGGACGGTGGCGAAGACAGCCCCCGGGTCTATTTCGGTCAGAATCGTCGCCCTGCTGCCGACAAGCAGGCTGCCGAACCAATGCATCTTGGCGCCGGTGTGGTAGAAGGGGGGAATGACGATAAAGTTGTCGTCTTGCTGCTGGCGGTGGTGCTTGGCTTCGATGACGGCGGCGAACTCCATGTTCTTGTGGGTGAGTAGTATCGGCTTGGGCTCGCCCGTTGTGCCCGAGGTAAAGTAGAGCCCGCACTCATCCTCGGCTTTTAGCTCCACGCCTAATGGCTCCGGGGAAGCATTACCGATAAAGTCCTCGAAGCTCTCCATATCCTGGGGCGTGTCCGCACCGACTAAGATGTAGTCTTTTATCGTGGGCAGCCGGGGTCGGATAGCCTCTACCCTTTCGGCGAACTCCGGCCCCAGTATCATTATTTTGGCTTCGGCGATGTCGGCGCAGTATTTAATGTCGTCGCTGGTGAAGCGGAAGTTGAGCGGCACCGCCCAGGCGCCCGTCCTGATGATGCCGAAATAAGCCTCCAGCCAGTTTATCGAGTTCAGCATCAGGTGCAGAACCTTATCGCCCTTGCCCACCCCTCTGGCGGCGAGGGCGTTGGCGACCCGGTTAGCCCTCTCATCAAAGACGCGCCAGCTGATTTCCCGCCTTATCTGCCGGCTCGGTTTGAGCTCGATAAGGGCAATCTCATCGGGGTAATTTCGGGCGTTTCGGGCTAACATCTCGTCTATGGTCATCTATAGCCGCCTCGCTCCACGCCGTTATTATAGCTTTTCCCGCCTCGTAAGACAATCGAGACTAATTTACCGTAATCTGGTACTAAAGTATGACGTGGAATTAGCTAAAACATTACTAATGGGTGATTTACGCCTGGGGCTTCATATTTTAAAGTTAG
>CAYQPY010000044.1:0-8005 GCA_964419705.1 uncultured Dehalococcoidales bacterium | reverse complement strand
CAGCGGTCTCCAAAACCGCAGGTCGCGGGTTCGAATCCTGCCACTCCTGCCACTCTTTAGTCAGCCTTGCTGGCCAGCCGCCAGACCTCCAGAAAAGCATCAGCCGCTTCGGGGTCGAACTGGGTGCCCTTGCAGCGTTCCACCTCGGCGCAGGCTTCTTCCTTGCTCAGCGCCTTACGGTAGGGGCGCTCCGAGGTCATGGCGTCGAAGGTATCGGCCACGGCGATGATTCTGGCCAGCTGTGGTATCTGCTCGCCCCTCAAGCCGTCGGGATAACCCCACCCGTCATAGCGCTCGTGGTGATGGCGGACCGCCTTCAATATTTCTTCGTCGTCCACAAGAGGCCTGAGGATACGCTCACCGGTCTCGCTGTGCAAGCGAACGTGTTTGTACTCCTCCTCGCTCAGGCTGCCCGGTTTATTGAGCACCGACTCCCTCACCCCAATCTTGCCGATATCGTGCACCAGCCCCACCAGCCGTATCTTCTCAACGATATCTTTAGGCAAGCGCATCTTCTTGGCGATGGCTACCGATATCTCCGTCACCCGCTGCGAATGGCCGCTGGTATAGACATCCTTGGCTTCCAGGGCATAGGCAAGGGCGGTTATGGCGTTAAAAAACGAGGCGCGGATTTTCTGGGCCTGTTCTTCAACCTTCTGTTCCAGGTGCTGCTGGTAGTCGCGGTTCTCCAGCTCCAGCCGCCGCTTCTCCAGCGCCCGCTCCACGCCAAAACTGACCTCATCCAGGTTAAAGGGCTTGGTTACGTAATCGTAGGCGCCCGCCTTCATGCAGTTGATAGCGGTGCTGGCATCGGACACGGCGGTGGCCATAATCACCGCCGTATCGGGGTATTTAGCCTTTATTTCGGGCAGCAACTCTACCCCCGACTTCCCCGGCATCTTTATATCCAGAATCACCAGCTCAAACGAGTCCCCTTTAAGCTTCTCCAGCGCCTGCTCGGCGTTAGCCGCCTGCTCACAGCGGTAGCCTTCGGCGGAAAGCTTTTGCTTAAGCAGCCGCCTTATCATCTCCTCATCGTCAACGAGGAGTATTACTCCCTGTTTCTTGGTTTTAGTCATTTTCCCGCCTGCAAGGTCTCCCTGACCACGGTCTTAAGCTCGTCAAGGGTAAACGGCTTGGGCAGCAACGGCCGCCCCGCCCCTTCCAGGAAACCCTTGGTATCCGGGTTTATCGAATCGCCGGTGGTGAAAATCACCCGCGTCACCATCTCGGGGTGTTTTTCGGTTATCCAGCGGTAGAGCTGCTTTCCATCCATCACCGGGGTAATGATATCGATAAGGCAAATGTCGTAGCTCTTTACCTTCAGCTTATCCTGAGCTTCGGCCCCGTTTTCGGCGATATCCACCTCAAACCCCTCCCGGCCCAACGCCCGCTGGCAGACCTGGCTGATTGAGGGTTCGTCCTCAACCACCAGCACCCTGTCGGCGCTGGCATCGGTCTTTTTCATGCCGCACCCCCCTTCTTCTCAGCGGCGCCGATGGGCAGTTCCACGATAAAGGTGGCGCCCTTACCCACCTCGCTTTCGACATATATCCTGCCGCCGTGCTCGGCAATTATACCGTGACAGATGCTCAGCCCCAGCCCCGTCCCCTTGCCCACCTCTTTGGTGGTAAAGAAGGGGTCGAAGAGGTGCCCCAGGGCGTCCTTGGCAATCCCGGGTCCGTCATCGGCGAAGGAAGCCTTTACCTTGTTACCCACCTTTTCCGTGGTAATGGTCAGGTTGCCCCTGTGGTTGGTTTCCTTCATAAAGTACTCGGCATTGATAACGATGTTAAGGAAAACCTGTTGCAGCTGGAAGTAGTCGGCCATAACCTCGGGCAGCTCGGGATAAAGGCGGTCATCGACCTTTATGTTTTCCAGGTTTTGCTCGTAGGCACGCAGTTCCAGCACCTTACCGATGATGTCGTTTACATTCACCTTCTCCTTAACGGCGGCGTGCTTTCGGGCGAAGGTAAGCAGGTGCTTCACCACCTGGGAGGCGCGCTGGGCCTCGCTGTAGACCACCTCAACATCCTCCTTAATATCTTTCGGCATCTCCTTGTCCATGAGCAGCTGGGAAAAGCCGATAACGCCCGTCAGCGGGTTATTCAGCTCGTGGGCGATGCCCGCCGCCAGCTCGCCGACCGAAGCCAGCCGGTCGGTGATAACGAGCTGTTCCTGCATATTTCGGCGCTCGGTGATGTCCTTATCAATACCGACATACCCCTTGAACTTTCCGGCACTGTCGAAGAGGGGAATGCCGCTGGTCTCACATATAAGCTGGCTGCCATCCTTGTGGACATGGGGAATCTCAAAGCCGAAGAAGGGCGCCCTCCTGGCACTAACCTCCTTGAAACGCTTGAGCCATTTCCGCATTTCCCCTTTAGCGATAAGGTCGAGCGTCCTCTTCTTACCCACTATCTCATCCACTTCATAACCCAGGATGTCTTTAATCCTAGGGCTGATGAAGGTAAATACTCCCTCTTCATCCGTCTCCCATATTACATCGCTGGTGGCTTCGACCAGGGTTTTATACTTCTCCTCGGATTCCTTCAGCGCCGCCTCCGCCTTCTTGCGTTCGGTGACATCCCGGCTCACGCAGAAGATAAGCTTCTGCCCCGCGTAGACGGCGCCGTTGTTGCTAAGCTCAACGTCGAATATCGTGCCGTCCTTGCGGCGGTGCTGCGTCTCGAAGTGGGTGCCCTCGGGGCCGATACTGGCGACCATCTCGGCAATTTGTTCGCGTTTAAGCCGAGCATCCCAATCCCACGCATGGAGCTCACGGACTTCCTCGGGAGAGTAGCCGAGCATCTCGGCAAATCTTAGGTTGGCTTCATACACCTTACCCTTCTCGTCGAGGATAACAATGCCGTCGCTGGACTCGTCGATAAGGATACGCCGCCGGGTCGCTTCATCAATAAGCGCTTCCTCGGCCCGCTTGCGCTCGGTGATGTCAACCCAGTTGGCCAGGAGGTACTGGAACTTCCCATCCTTTCTCACCGGTGTCGTGGTTATCTCCACCCAGAATTTCTCCCCGTTCTTCCTCTTGAAAAGCTCCAGCATCCGGTCGCCGCCATAGCGCATAGCCTTCTTAAAGCCTTTCATGATTTTGGTTACGTCTTCTTTAGGCCAGTAGGAGTAGGGGGCTTTCTCGCCGGTAAGCTCTTCGGCGGAAAAACCGGTCAGCTTAACCATCGCCGGATTAACGTATCTCACCGAGCTATCGGCGTTAATGACGTTTATGGGGATGGGGGAATTAGCCAGCAGCCCGGACTGGAACGCCTCGCTCTCCCGCAACGCTTCCTCCGCCTGCTTACGCTCGGTAACATCTCGGAAGACACCCTGGGTAGCCACCACCTTGCTCCCTATATAACGCGGCGCGGCATTTCCCTCCACCAGAATCTTTCGCCCATCCTTGGTCAAAAAAGTGGTCTCCATGCCTTGGACAGGCTTTCCGCTAGCAACCTCGGCCAGCATTTCACGGCAGTGTGCCTGAGAGTCAGGGTGAACAATCTCAAAAAAGTTCAGGCTCGATAGTTCGGCTTCGGTGTAACCCAGCGTATCCAGCCAGGACTTATTGACAAAGATGATGCGACCATCAAGGCCAATGCTCTGTATCATATCGTGCGCTCCCTCAATCACCGCCCGGTATCTGGCTTCGCTCTCCCGCAGCGACTCCTCCGCCCGCTTGCGCTCGGTGATGTCAACCCAGTTGGCCAGGAGGTACTGGAACTTCCCATCCTTTCTCACCGGTGTCGTGGTTATCTCCACCCAGAATTTCTCCCCGTTCTTCCTCTTGAAAAGCTCCAGCATCCGGTCGCCGCCATAGCGCATAGCCTTCTTAAAGCCTTTCATGATTTTGGTTACGTCTTCTTTAGGCCAGTAGGAGTAGGGGGCTTTCTCGCCGGTAAGCTCTTCGGCGGAAAAACCGGTCAGCTTAACCATCGCCGGATTAACGTATCTCACCGAGCTATCGGCGTTAATGACGTTTATGGGGATGGGGGAATTAGCCAGCAGCCCGGACTGGAACGCCTCGCTCTCCCGCAACGCTTCCTCCGCCTTTTTGCGCTCGGTGATGTCAACGTCGGCGCCTCTATAGCCAAGAAGGTTCCCCCCCTCATCAAGTATGGGAACTGCGCTGGTCAAGAGCCAGACTATTTCGCCGTTCTTGTGTATGTTCCGGTTCGAGAATTGGCGGAAGGGCTGCTTCGAAGCGAATACCGCCGAGGCCGCTTTCTTCAATTCTTCACGGTCATCGGGGTGAAATACGTCATAAAAGTGTTTCCCGACTATTTCCTCAGGTTTATAGCCCAGTATCTGCTTAACAACAGGACTGGCATAAGTGTATTTGCCCCTGTCGTCTACCTCCCAGATCCACTCCAAAGCATTCTCGGCGATATCGATAAACCTTTTGTTGCTCTCCCGCAGCTCTTCCTCCACCTGCTGGCGCGCTTCCTGCCTCTCAATAGCTTTCAGGGCGAAGGCGATGTCGCCGCTCACCTCCGTGAGCAGGCCGATTTCGGCTCCATTGAAGCCGTCCGGATGAGAGCTGTAAACATTGAGCGCCCCGTAAACCCTGTCGTCGTGAATCAGGGGAATCGCCGCCGAAGAGCGATAGCCCCGCTTCAGCGCCTCTTCCCGCCATGTTACAGCCCTCGGGTTTTTCGGGATATTCTTTATCACGTCGGGCTTCCGGGTCTTTATGGCCGTACCCGTCGGCCCCCGGCCGCTGGGGCGGTCGTCCCAGCTTATTTTGACCGAATCGAGATAGCCGTCCTCAACGCCGGCTCTGGCCACGGGTATAACCCGCTTGTGCCCTTCCTCGATAAGCCCCATCCAGACAAAGCGGTACTCCCTGACCTTGTGCAGTATCCGGCAGGCAACCTTCAGTAGCTTGGTCCTATCCCGCTCTCGGACAATCAACTGGTTGATATTCCGTATCGCCTCCAGCACCGAGCTCAGGTAGCGCAGCTCCTCCTCCGATGTCTTCAGCTCAGCCACCTTGTCGTTCAGCTTGACCACCAGGCGCTTGTTATACTCGGTGAGGTAGAGAGAGGGCTTGAGCGTGGCTTCGGCGGCTGGCAGCAGCCCTTCCCCGGCCTGTTCGAATGCCCGGGAGAGTATCTTGGCCAGGGCTTCGGGCTCGATGGGCTTGCGGATAAAGAGGTTAGCCCCCAGGCTTAAGGCGAACTTCTCGTCCTCGCCGGAGGTGTAGATAGCGGTGCAAAAAACGAAGGGGATACCTTTAAGCCGCTTATCCTGTTTCCACTCGTAGCAAAGCTGGTAGCCGTCCATTCTGGGCATCAGGATATCGCTAACCAGAATGTCGGGGGTGTCTTTAAGCGCCTTCTCCAGGGCATCAACCCCGTCAACCGCCGCCGTCACCTTATGTCCGTAGGCGCGGAGCTGTTTTACCAGCAGATTACGGCTGTCTTCATTGTCTTCCACGATTAATACGTTCATAACTACCACCCTCTCTTAAAGGCACTATTCAAACCGAACCACCCTGGCCCCCCGCCGCCCGTATATAGTCGGCCACCTGCCCGGGCAGGGCGTCTATATCTATCGGTTTACGTATGAAACCGTCGCAGCCCCCATCAAGAGCCCTCTGCTCGTCCTCCGGCCTGACGCTGGCGGTCATAGCGATAATCGGGATATGGGCCAGCCGGGGCAGCGCCTTGATACGCCGTGTCGCCTCCAGCCCGTTCATCCCGCCGGGCAGCCTCACGTCCATCAGAATCAAAGCGGGCAGCTCTTTTTGAGCCAGGCTGACAGCCTCCTCGCCGCTGCGCGCCCCGCTAACCTCATAGCCATGAATCTTCAACACCTTAGCCACCAGCACCCGGCTGTCCTCCCTGCCATCAACCACCAGAACCTTCTTGCCTTCACCTGCTTTTTCCATTCATATTACCTCCAGAGCGCAAAGGAAACTCAAGGACGTGGCGCTTTCTTCTTGGGCAGGGTAAAGGTGAAGGTGCTGCCCTTCCCCGGCTCACTCTCCGCCCATATTCTGCCCTCCTGCATCTCGACAAACTGCTTGCTGATTGCCAGCCCCAGGCCGGTGCCCTCAAAGCCGGCTATCTGCGCCGGCCCCACCTGCCTGAAACTATCAAAGATAGCCTCAAGGTCTTTCTTCTTGATGCCCATGCCGGTGTCGCTAACCGAGAAGACAAATTCGCCATCGTTCTCGGCTACATCCAGCTGAATGCTGCCCTTGTCGGTAAACTTGATGGCGTTAGCCAGGATATTTATCAGCGTTTGCTTGGTCTTAGCCCGGTCGGCATAAAGGTGGTCGATACCAGGGTCAACCGAGTATTCCAGGGTCAGCCCCTTCCCCTCCGCCAGCCGCTCGATAAAGGGCAACACGGCATCCAAAAGCTCGGCGATGGTGAAGGCTTCGTTGCTGACCGTCACCTTGCCCGCCTCTATCTTGGACAGGTCGAGGAGGCCGTTTATTAGCACCAGCAGGCTCTGGCTGTTGTTATAGACGGTCTGGAGGTCCTGGCGCTGCTCCTGGCTGATTTCGCCCTCCAGCCCGTCGAGCATCAACTTGGTGTAGCCGATAATAGAGTTTAAGGGCGTCCTCAGCTCGTGGCTCATGTTAGTCAAGAACTGAGACTTATGGCGGGTCATCTCCTCCAGGCGCACGTTGGCTTCAGCCAGCTCCTGGCTCCTCTGCTCCAGCTCGGTGGTCCTCTGGTGTACCCTATTCTCCAGCTCCTCGCTCCACTGCTGCAATGCCTCCTCGGCGCGCTTGCGCTCGGTGATGTCTTTAACAAAAACGGAGAGACCATCTTTTGAGGGATAGGCACTGATTTCAAAGAAGTAGTCCTTATCTCCAAACTGGTACTCGTTAACGAAACTCTGTACTTTCTGCGTTCTTAATGCCTTCAGGTACATTTTTTCTGCACTTTTCGTCGTGTCTGAAGCAGGGAAAATGTCATTAAGATGTTTCCCCAGGGCATCTTTAGCCGAAATTCCGGTAAGTCCCTCACTGGCTTTATTCCAGTAGGTATATCTTAAATCCTTATCAAAGGCAAAAAAGACGTCGGTGATGCTTTCGGCCAGTTCTCTGTATCTCTCTTCACTCTCCCTTAATGTCTCCTCAGCGCGCTTGCGCTGGTCAACTATTATCCCCGCCACCGAACCTACCAAGACAAATGCCAAACCCTTAATAAAAGGTTGTAGCTGCACTTCGGGTAGAAAAGAGACTACGTGTATTACACCTAAAAACAAACTTACGAGAAGCCCACCTTTTAAGCCCCACCAAAAGGCAGCTATAATGATGGGAACATAAAATAGGTGAGGAAAAACTTGGGATATCCCACTAACTATATGCAGCCAGTATTCCAGCCCAATACAAGCCAGCAGTAAGCTCCCTATTACCAGAAAGCGAGATAACTTTGACCTTTGGTGACTATCTGCCATAGTTCCCACCTTCTAAAAACTAGCGGCTGTCTCTCCCTCTACTTCGTCCATCACCGTTTTCATCTGTAAAGATTTTGGGGCTATTTTCATATAACCCCACTCTTAACTGTTATGGAGTCATTTACCGAAACAGGCATGCAGAAAATGGAAGCGTGAAACAATGACAAACATAGGAGCAGCACGGTATACCTTTTCATTTTCCACCCCCCGTGCCTGGCACTAAACCACGATGAAGTCGTCTCAAAACCCGACCATTCAATCTTCAGATTAAGCTGTCAAAACTCTCGGACTTGCCGAATGTATTTTTTATAGCTGTTGTATGCCTATAGTCAAATACTAGCCCCTGCCACCATTCCTGTCAAATTGTCAATAGACTCAAGCTCGTTTCACCCCTCCCCCAGAGGCGCCCCAACACGAAATATGCCTTGACGACGGTCTATAAGAGACTTATACTATCTGGTGAACTGAAATTGTTGAAAGTGGGGCCCCGCGAAAATCCTTGATTTTCGTGGGTATAGAAAAGTGCCGAGGTGGTGGAATCGGTAGACACGCCATCTTGAGGGGGTGGTGAGCGTAA
>CAYQPY010000043.1:2657-8016 GCA_964419705.1 uncultured Dehalococcoidales bacterium | reverse complement strand
GGTGCCGGAGATAGTCGCCGAAGCGCCGGTACCAGCCGTAAAAATAAGTCCATTGGGAAATGCGCCACTATATGACCAACTATAAGGTCCGGTGCCACCGGAGACTGTTAGCGTGGTGGTGGGATAGGTCACATCTACCTGTCCATCGGACAATGAGTAAGGAGAGATAGATACTGCTGCCGCGGCGGGGGTGGCGAAGAGCAGGCTGCTCAGGAGGATGACCAGAAAGGTAACGAGCAGACGACCTTTCCACCCGGCAGCCCATTTTAAGTAGTGATGTAACTTTCCAAAAGTAGATTTCATTGTTAATCCTAAGACCATTGTATTAGCTGGACAACTATTCGTCAATACTCCGCTGTTTCGCCTTTAATCAGGAGGCTTTCCAGGCAAGCATTGAGGGCGTTGTCCACTTCTTTGCTCTTATTCGCCGTTTTCTCTATTGATACCAGCTGAATAATAATACCTGAATATTAAGATTCTGTTAAGATTTAGGGGAGTGTCTTTCTCAAAAGTTTTCGTTTATATCAGGAGAAAGGGCAAGAACTACGGGCCAAGGCTAAAACTTAAGCTGAAGGTTCTACCTATCGTACAGCACCACCCACCTCTCGTACAGCACCACCCACCTCACACCTGATAGCCCAGCAGGCTCATAATCTCTTCGCCGTATTTCCTCATTATCAAGAGGCGGTCCGAGCTGCCCAGCTGTTGCACGGCCAGTCTTAGTTTCTGAACTCTGTCGGGGTCGCTTTTAGCTAAAGCGTAAAGCTCCTCGATGAACTTCAGCGACGCGGGCAGCTCTAGCTCTGAGGGCAGCAGCCCCTTGTCTCTAGACGCCTGTCGGTCGCGCTCGGCCAGCGCGTCGAGGTAGTGGAGAAAGTCGATGACGCTTTCGTCGTCGGATTCCCGCAGCTTGGCGAGCTGCGCTTCCGTCCGCTTGTCTTCCTCGGCGAGCAGGGTATCCAGGTCGGAGATGTCGGGGACTTCGATTTCTAGCATCTGGAGCAAAGCCCCGACCAGCGCCCGGCAGGCCCTGATGTTTCTTTCCTCGGGCTTATAGGCGGGTATCTCGCTGACCAGCCCGATAGCGTCGATTTCCTTGCCCTTAGCCATGCCCAGCAGCCAGGCATTTAAATTGTGGGCGATGTTCATTGAGGGGGCGTCTACGATGTGGCTGCGGTGCAGATATTGCCGCAGCTCCGGGCTGGTCGCCGAGCCGTAGAGGGTGGGCTCGCTCAAGTGATGTATGTCGGCCAGAAAAGCACCGGGCATATAGAGCCTTTTCAGCCCGAAGCCCTTAGCCACCTCCAGCACGTAGCCGGCCAGCTCCGGCACCTTGCCGGGGAGGGGGTGGGCGTTGCCGGTGAAGAATATGATGTCGTGGCTCCGGTCCGACTTCCAGTAATAAAAGCGGTTGCGGGGCTGGTGTTCCCCCGCCCCCGGGGGGGGAGCGGTTTCGATTAGCCCGTCGCGGAAGGTGAAGCTATAGGGCGGGGCGAAGAAATCACCGGGCTCAATCTCGGCGAAAAGCTCCGCCCCCAGCTTTTCCTGGAGGTAGCTGGCCGTCCTCAAGCCCACGTCGGCCGTGCCGGGGCCCGCCGCCACCATAAAAGGCTCTTTGAGCTGAGGGTTGGCGTAGGTCTTTAATAGTTTTTCGTCTGGTTTCATCTTTCCCGTAAGCTTCTGATAGTCCTTGCCATTATATCATTTTGCCGTAGGCCGATGAAAATCATCGTCCTTTATAAGGCTAGATTGACAACCGCCGGCTGCACAGATAGTATTAGCGATGGATTATCAATCCTATTCACCGGTAAAGGAGCTTATTATGAAACCGCTGCGAACCGATTTGTCAATTTATAAAAAATTTAATTTCGAGCGCCCGCCCGTGGGCGTCAAGTTCCTCCCCGACCGTCCCGAAGGATTGGAGCAAATGCAGGGGAGCATGGCTTTGTGCGAAATGATTAACGAAGCCCAGCAGAGCGGCGCCCCCTTTTACATTGACAAGGATAACGAGGACTGCGTCGGGGCGATGTTGCTGGGCATGGTCGAGCCGAAGCCGCTGCCGGGGGGTGGGGAGCTGGGGGTCAGGTACGGCATCTTCGGGCAGGCCAGCGCCAACGAAAAGCTGATTGACGATTCGCCCAAGATGGAGCCGGGGGCGATAAACTACGTCGCCTTCGCCCCCCTGGACAAGCTGACCTTCGAGCCCGACCTCCTCTTTGTTTTAGCCAACACCAGCCAGGCGGAAATCCTGCTGAGGGCGATGAGCTATATGTCGGGGGAATTATGGCAAAGCCAGATAACCCCCGTCGGCGCCTGCACCTGGATGTTTGGCTACCCCTACCAGAGCGGTAAGGTCAACTATGTAGCTACCGGGCTGACCTTCGGGCTGAAAGCCAGGAAGGTGTACCCGGAGGGGTTGATGCTCTTCTCCATACCGCACGACAGGATAACCGAGATTACGCGCAACCTGGAAAAAATGGAGTGGGTGCTTCCCTCGTACACCGACAAGACCAGGGAGGAGTTTCTGGTGCGGCGGAATAAGCTGTTCGCCGATTTAGCCCGCGAGTTCGGCGGCGCTTAGGGCAATACGGATTCCTTTAATATTTCGGCGACATCCTTGACCACCATCTTTTCGGCCAGCCCCTCGTCCTTGACCGCCTCGCCCAGCATTACGGCGCAGGCCGGGCAAGCCACCGCCAGGACGTTAGCCCCGGTCTGGTAAGCCTCCCTCACCCTGATTCGGGCGGGGCTGCTTTCGCCGCCACCGAAGAAATCGGTGTAGAAATTGCCGCTGCCCCCGCCGCAGCAGAAGGCATTTTCGCGGTTTCGGGCCATCTCCACCAACTCGACCCCCGGAATCGCCTTTAGGATTCGGCGCGGCGCCTCGTATTCGCCGGCGTGCCGGCCCAGAAAACAGGGGTCGTGGTAGGTCACTTTAAGATTTAGCTTTGCCGAGGGCTTCAGCCTGCCCTGCTCGATAAGCTCGCTGAGGACGCTGGTATAATGCCGGACCTCAAAGCCGTCGGGGTACTCTTTGCCGAAGACATGGTGGGAGTGGGGGGAGAGGGTGATAATCTTCTCCACCCCAGATTTGCGGAAAAGCTCGGTGTTCTTATCCCTCAACATGGCGAAGATGCGGCTCTCGCCCATAATGCGTACCTCATTACCGTCGCACCCCTCGGCGGAGCCAAGGATGCCAAAGGAGACGCCGCCCTGGAGCAACAGCTCGCCGAGCGCTTTAGCCGCCTTTTGCCCCCTCTCGTCGAAGGAGCCGACGCAGCCGACATAGAAAAGGTATTCCTGCCCGTTATAAGTCTCCACCTTGGTATCATCAGCCCACCGCCCCCGGTTTTCCCTCAATTCTCTATAGGGGTTGCCGTAAGCCTCGATGTTCTGGAAGAAGCGGGCCACCCGGGGCATGACCAGCCCTTCGGCGACCATATCCTCGCGGGCGGCGTCTATCATATTCACGATGTCCTCGTTGAAGGGGAACTTGCAGCTCTGGACGCAGTTATTGCAGTTGGTGCAGGCGTAGAGCATCCTGCCCAGCGACTCCGACCACTCGATTTCTCCCCCCGCCCAGGCCTGGATGAGCCAGAGCAAACCGCCCGGCGAGCCGCTCTTGAAGTGGAACCTATTGTAGATGGGGCAGTTGAACGCCGAGTAATCTAAAGTAAGCTGGCAGTAGCCGCAGCCGAAGCAGCGGTGGATGATATCCTTGTAATCCTGCAGCGAGATTTAAGCCACCTCCCAGTTTCCCGGGTTCATGATATTGTTGGGGTCGAGCATCTTCTTTAGCCTCTTTATCAGCTGGCGGGTGTTGGCGTCCATCCTCTCTAGGATGAGCTTCTGGGCGGGCAGTTCCGGCTTCCAGACCACCCCGCCCAGCTCCAGTGTCAGGCGGTTGGTCTCGTCCAGAGCCTTTCGCGCCCTCTCGAACTCATCCGCCTCGGCGCGGTTGAAGGCATAGGAATAGGCGAGCATGACGCTGTGCCCGTTGGGCAGTAGCTGGATGCCCAGTTGATAGAGAAAATCCTGCTTGTGGGCAATCTCGATGCCGCCTCGCCAGGCCTGGGGTATGACCTCTATGGGCAGTATGGCGCCCGTGTACTCGAAGCCGCCGCCCTTCCTGAAATCGGCGGCGGTGGCGGCGAAGGGGGGCACGCCCAAAAACCTCTCCCGCAATGCGTGGAGAGCCCTCTCTTCAGCCACAGGCTCTACCTTATCGGGGTATTTTCGGAAGATGCGCTTGTGCCTTTCTTTTTTAAGCTCGAACTCCTCTTTGGATTCGCCGGAGACGACGATGATATAGTATATGCGCTGCGCCCACCTCGGCTTCTCCTGGGTGATGATGAAACAGTTTTCCAGCAGATTAATCTGGCTGAACTCGGCGATAAGCTCTGGAATCAGCTCCACGCTGTCGGAGACGAGCAGGAGCAGGTCTCGGAAGGCGGGCTTGGGGAAAAGCTGTAGGGAGAGCTTGGTGACGATTCCCGTCGTTCCCAGCCAGCCTAGGAAAAGCCCCATGAGGTCGGGGAGGGGGTCGCGGCTGAACCAGTTGGGGCTTATCGAGCCCGAGCCTAATTTGCAGACCTCGCCCGTGGGCAGGACCACCTCCATGCCGTTGACCATCTGCGAGTTGACGCCGTATCTCGGCGTGAGGTGCCCGTGCCCGTGAATCAATATGTTGCCCACGATGGTGGCGGTGGGGGGCGACTCCGGGGTGGAGTGCTGGAGGTGGGGGTGGTGCTTCTCCAGGTAGGCGCTTAAAGCCGCCTGGGTGACGCCGGCCTCAATCAGGGCATAACGGCTGGCTTCGTTGACCTCGATGATGCCGTCCATCCGCTTCATGTCGAGGACGATGCCCCCTTTTAGCGGCACGGTCAGGGCGGAGAGGGTCAGCCCCCCGCCCATCGGGGTCAGGGCAATCTTTTCGCGGTTAGCCAGCGCCACTATTCGCTGCACCTCGTCCACCGTCCTAGGCATGGCGACGGCATCGACTTTACGCGGCGGCTGGGCGCCGGGGTCGCGGGAGTAGAGATAGAGCTCTTCGGGGCGGTCGGAGACATAGTCCGCGCCGACGATTTCAGCCAGCGACTTTAAGAGCTCTGCTTTCATGGGCAGCTACATTCTAGCATAATACAGTATATCGGGCACTTATTTCCGGTTATCCGCTGGCTTTCAGCTTTTCAATCCTGGCCAGGATGTCAGCCACGTTCTGGGATAGCTTCCGTACTTCCTGCCCCAGCCCCTCCAGCGAAGCGGGTTGTAATTGCTGGTGTGCCGGTACGCCCCCCAGGATTTCGTTTATGATGTAGCCGACCTGGGGGTTCTGCTTGCAGCCGAAGGGCGAGGCTTG
>CAYQPY010000043.1:0-2647 GCA_964419705.1 uncultured Dehalococcoidales bacterium | reverse complement strand
GCCCTCGGCGACGGCTCGGGCGAACTTGCCGCAGCTATCGAAACCGCAAAAGCCGCAGTCCCGTTGGGGCAAGGCTTCGTAGATTTTTTTTATCTTCTGCCTGGTGTCGGTGTCCATGCTCCCTAGTCCTAGATGTCCGCCATGGGTTGGGTAAAGGGGTCGATGGCGCTGGGCATCTTGTCGGGCGCCCAGACGGGTTTGCCCGGTTTGTTTTTGGCGGCGGCTTCGTCCGCGTTTTCCAGATGCCCCCGGTAGCTCTTGTTGAAACAAAGATAATAGTGTCGGCCTCGGTAGAGGGGACACTCTTTGCATAGTTTCCCGGAGAAGGGGCATAACATTTTTTCCTTAGCCATTAGCTGCTGTCTCCAATCTGCTCATTATTGCTCGCGGTAGGCCCTTTTCCAGGGTTCCTTCTTCATCGCCAGGTAGTCCTTGATGGCTGCCTTCAGCGTGTCCGCCGCCAGCAGGGCGCAGTGTTCGCTTTCCTCGGGTAAGCCGCCCAGGGCATCGAGGACGTCTTTCTGGCTTATCCTCCGGGCCTGGCCGAGCTTTTTGCCCTTGGCCATCTCGGTTACCATGCTGCCCGAAGCGACGCTGGTGCCGCAGCCGTCGGTGAAGAAGCTAGCTTCCAGAATAGTATCGCCCTTGAGTTTGAGCCACAGCTGCATGGTGTCGCCGCAGGGGCCGGTAACCCTGGCGGAGCCGTCGGCGCCTTCAATTTCCCCCATATTTTTGGGGTTCATGCTGTGCTCGATGGCCGTCTCCGAATAGACCTCGAGCATCTTGGCCCTGACCATTTCCTCGAACTTATCCCATGATGACGACATGACCTTTCTCCCTTTCTAGTGGTCGCATGTGTTATCGCCGCTATCCAGATTTCCCTCCAGGTGCTTAAGCACCGCCTGCTCCGGGTCGCTCTCCCCGACGCCGATGACGACGCCGATGCGGTTTTGCTGGAAAAGGCTCTGGGCGTGGGAGCCCATGCCGCCGGCGATTACCAGCGATACCCCCTGCTCGGCCAGCCAGGCGGGCAGCAGGCCGGGCTGGTGCGGAGGAGAAGAGGCAAGCTCTTTGTTTAGAATTTTTTTGTTCGGCTCGTCGATGTCGAACAGGGCGAAATGCTCGCAGTGGCCAAAGTGAGCCGACACCACGCCACCGCTTACTGGTATGGCATATCTCATTTAGAAACCTCCTCTAAAACGTTTCAGGTGTGGGAGATAACATCCCACAGCCCCTCTATCTCCCGCGAGACCGCGCCGTCGGCGTATTCCACTACGGGCACGCCGCGGACGATGGCCTCGGTTACGGCATTATCGAAGGGGATTTTCGCCGCCACCTTGATTCCCTGACTCTGGCAGTAGTCTTCGATGTGGCGGGTGTTCTCCTCGTTTAGATCGTACTTGTTGATACAGACCATGCCCGGCACGCCGAAGTGGCGGCAGACGCCGAGCACCCTTTCCAGGTCATGTATCCCGGAGAGCGTGGGCTCGGTAACCATGAGCGCCAGGCTGGCTCCCGACAGCGACGAGATAACCGGGCAGCCGATGCCCGGAGGACCATCGCTGATAATGTAATCCAAGCCCTTTTCTTCGGCAATCCGCCTTGCCTGCTGCCTGACCTGGGCTACCAGCTTGCCCGAGTTCTCCTGAGCGATGCCGAGCCGGGCGTGAACCAGGGGCCCGTATTTGGTATCGGAGACAAACCAGTGCCCGGACATATTTTCCCGCATGGTTATGGCTTCTTCCGGGCATACTTGCGAGCAGAAGCCGCAGCCTTCGCAGTCTATCGGGTTGACCTTATAGTCCTTGATAGCGTCGAAGCGGCATAATTCCTGGCAGAGTCCGCACTCCGTGCACTTTGCCTCGTCGATTTGGGCCACCTGACCGCTCCAGAACTCGTTTTCCTGTTTCACTTTAGGGCTGAGCAGCAGGTGAAGGTCGGCGGCGTCCACGTCGCAGTCAGCCAGCACCTTGCCTTTGGCCAGAGCCGCCAGCGAGCCGACGATGCTGGTCTTGCCGGTGCCGCCTTTACCGCTTAAGACTACGATTTCTCGCATCTACTATCTCCTTAATTTCCTCGAAAAGCCCGACGAATTTTTCTTTCCATTCCGGCATGCCCTCGACCAGTGTTATCCCTCTTGAATAGAGGCGGGCAATTTCGGTATCCAGGGGTATGGTGAGCAATACGGGTATATTTTCTTGGCGGCAGTATTCTTCCACCTTATTATCGCCGACACCGGCGCGGTTGAGGACGACCCCGCAGGCTATGCCGAGCTGCCTCACCGTTTCCACGGCCAGGACGAGGTCGTTGAGCCCGAAGGGAGTGGGCTCGGTTACCAGCAGGCAGAAATCGCTGCCCTCGATTGACTCCACAACGGGGCAGGATGTCCCCGGCGGGCTGTCTATAATGCTTATACCGTCGCTATCAGTATGCCTTTTCACCATCCTGATTACGGGCGGCGCCATGGACTCGCCCACGGTGAGTTTGCCCTGAACGAAATCTGCGCCGTCCGCCCCGCCCCACTCCACCACGCCTATTTCCCGTTTTTCCTCGGTTATCGCCTTTTCCGGACATAGATAGCTGCAGGCGCCACAGCCGTGGCAGAGCTCGGGAAAGGTGAGCACGTGCTCGCCGAGGACGGCGATGG
>CAYQPY010000042.1:0-8311 GCA_964419705.1 uncultured Dehalococcoidales bacterium | reverse complement strand
AGGCGCTGGCGCCGGCCACAATCAGCTTGGGCTTGTGCTTTTTGGCCAGCTTTTCAATCTCCTGGTAGTCCATCCGTTCCGTTTCCCGATTGACGCCGTAGTGAATGAAGTTATAGGACTTGCCCGAAAAGCTGACCCTGTCGCCGTGAGTGAGGTGACCGCCGTGAGCCAGGCCCATGCCCATGACGGTATCGCCGTATTCAAGCAGGGCGTAATAGGCCGCCATGTTCGCCTGAGAGCCGCTGTGGGGCTGGACGTTGGCGTGGTCGGCGCGGAACAGTTTTTGAGCCCGCTCGGTAGCCAGCTTTTCCACGATGTCCATATTTTCACAGCCGCCGTAGTAGCGCTTGCCGGGGTAGCCTTCGGAGTATTTGTTGGTGAGGAAGGTGCCTTCGGCCTGCATGACCGCCCGGCTGGCGTAGTTTTCCGAGGCGATGAGGTTGATGGTCTCTTTCTGGCGTTTGCCTTCCTGAGCTATGACGCGGCTGATTTCGGGGTCGACTTTGCTTAGAAAATCCATTTCTTCTCCTCTTTCTCTGGCTAAAGTCTACAACTGCGCCTTTCTAGTGTCAACAAAGGGAGGTGAGTGTTAACGGGTTTTTACCCCCCTTGTCAGCGAAGGTGTTATTGTCCCACCCGTCCCGCCCAATATGAGTTAGACTCCTCTTATACCTCTTAATTTGGGGGTCTCCACCCCGCCCCGATTTTATCTATTCCCGCCCGCCGCCCTTTAAGGTAAAAGGGGGCTTCGCCCCCTTTAGAACCCCCGGAAATAGGGTGGGGTGGTGCGTAACCTATACAGGGGAATATATAAGGGGTACCACCCTTATAGGGTGGGTATTGGGTGGGACTGAAAGACGTACGCTAAACAAGGTGGGGTGGCAAAACATAATACCCATTTTTCATTGACTTGACATTTTGCCCGTGCTATCATAGTTAAAAGGCTGGTGAGTATGTCGGCTCTAGACGAGCTTAATAAAGAAATCGCGCTTTGCCAGCAGTGTGAAATAGCAAAATATCGAAATAGGGTGGTGCCGGGAGAAGGGGCGGAGGCTGCCGATATCATGTTCATTGGTGAGGCGCCAGGCTGGCACGAAGACCAGCAGGGGCGACCTTTCGTGGGGCCGGCGGGGAAATTTCTCGACGAACTGCTAGCATCTATCGGACTAAATCGTTCCAAGGTATTTATCGCCAACGTGATAAAGTGCCGTCCTCAGGGAAACCGAGACCCATTGCCCGTGGAAATCCAGAATTGCCGCGCGTGGCTGGAACGCCAGATCGAGATAATCAATCCCAGGATGATAGTCACCTTAGGGCGTTACTCCATGGCCATGTTCTTCCCCGGCAAGAGCATCAGCAAGATTCACGGCACCGCTCAGAAGCATGACGACGTGCTCTATTACGCTATGTATCACCCCGCGGCGGCTTTGCACCAGGGGAGCCTGCGCCAGGAGATAGAGGCGGATATGCTCAAGATACCGACACTGCTCAACCAATCGGAAACAATTAAGGAGGAAAAACCACCAGAACAACTAACCATGTTCTAGGTGAAACCAAGTGAAAAAACCAATGACTAGATCAAAACTAAAGATAGTCCCCCTGGGGGGGTTATCCGAAATCGGCAAGAACATGATGGCCCTCGAATACGAGAACGACATCATGGTTATCGATGCCGGTCTTATGTTCCCCGGGGAGGAAATGCTGGGCATCGACCTGGTAATCCCCGACATCAGCTACCTGCTGGAGAACAAGGAGAAGGTGCGGGGTATCGTTATTACCCACGGCCACGAAGACCATATCGGGGCTTTACCCTATCTCCTGCCCCAGCTCAATGTACCCGTTTATTCCACCAAGCTGCCCCACGGCTTAATCTCGGTGAAGCTGAAAGAAAGAAAGGCGCTGACGGGGGCTAAGCTCAATGCGGTGCCCTACGGCCAGCCGATATCGCTGGGCCGGTTCAAGGTGGAGCTTTTCCCGGTCTGCCACAGCATACCCGACGCCGCCGGGCTGATTATACATACCCCGCTGGGCATAATCGTCCACAGCGGGGATTTTAAGCTGGACTATACCCCCGTCGACGGCAAGCCCACCGACCTTTCGCGGCTGGCGCAACTGGGGGCGCAGGGGGTACTGCTCCTGCTCTCCGACTCCACCTACTCCGAGCTGCCCGGTTATACCCCTTCGGAGCGGATAGTGGGCGAGACGCTGGACCGGGTGATGGCCGAAGCGCCGGGGAGGGTGATTGTGACCACCTTCTCCTCGCTGGTCTCGCGCATCCAGCAGGTCATCGACGCCGCCGCAAAACACAATAGACGGGTCTTCGTCGTCGGGCGCAGCATGACCGATATCGTGAAAATGACGCTGGAGCTGGGCTACCTCAAGGCGCCCGACGGCATACTGGCCAACATTGACGAGCTCAGGAAGATGCCGCGCGAAAAAGTGGTCCTGGTGACCACGGGCAGCCAGGGGGAGCCGACCTCGGCGCTAGTGCGCATCGCCAACAAGGACCACCGCCACGTCCACATCATCAAGGGGGACACCGTAGTCCTCTCGGCGACGGCGGTGCCGGGTAACGAAGCCCTGATTAACCGCACGGTGGACGCCCTGTTCAGGCAGGGGGCGCATGTGCTCTACGATAAAGTAGCCAAGGTGCACGTTCACGGACACGGTAGCCAGGAAGAGCTGAAACTGCTTCTGAACCTGGTCAGGCCCAAGTTCTTTATCCCCGTCCACGGCGAGTATCGCCACCTGAGCCTGCACGCCGAGTTAGCCGAGTCGGTGGGTATTCCCAGGGATAACATCTTCGTGCTGGAGGACGGCGACGTCCTTGAGCTGGGGCCCAACGGGGGTAAGGTGACGGGCAAGGTCAGCTCGGGCAACGTCTATGTGGACGGCCTGAGCGTGGGCGACATCGGCAACGTGGTTTTGCGCAACCGCCGCATGCTCTCCCGTGACGGAATCGTGGTGGTGATTGTCGCCATCAACAGCCAGACGGGCAAGCTGGTGGGGAGGCCCGATATCGTTTCCCGCGGCTTTGTCGATACCCGGGAGTCTAAAGACATGATGGAGGAGAGCCGCGACCTGGTGGCTAAGGCTTTCGACCACAGCGGCGCCCGCCCTGCCGACTGGGACTTTATCAATACCAAGGTCAGGGACATATTGAATAGATTCTACTACGACCAGACCAAGCGCCGGCCCATGATTCTGCCGGTTGTGGTGAAGGTGTAACTAAATGGCCAAGCAGCGAGCCAGTGCCAACCGCCAGCCCCGTTCTCAGCCCGAAGCCAAGGGGGGTTCGGGATGGAAGCGTTTTTGGCGTTTCATCTTTTCGGCACCGGTGCGCCGACTGATACTGACTGTCATTTTCCTGGGGCTGATTATCTGGCACTGGACGACCATCTCTAACTGGGTGGACAGCGTCTGGGCGGGCACCACCGACCTTTTCGGCTGGGGACTGCTCTTCTTCTTTCTCGCCCTCGGCTTTATTATCGGGGTTATATGGGGACGGCGGGTGCTGGCCGTTATCTACCACTGGAACCAGTGGCTGGGCGCCGTCGCCTTTATCTTTGTCGTCTGGGGAATACTGGCTTTCTTCGGGATGGGGGGCAGCTTCGGCGAGGGCATTATCGGCGACGACGGTTTTCTCGGTATCTTGAGCCTGCTCGGTCTGACGCTCCTGGGCATTATCCTGGTCGCCCCCGGCTTTTGCTGGCGGCAGCTGAAGCGATTCTGGAGATGGCTCGGGCGTAAGCGGCCCGCGCCCCGAGAAAGGGTCTATACCGAGCCGAGCCCGCTCGATAAACCGATAGAACCCCCCGTTATTATGCCCCAGCCGCCGCTGACCAGGCCGCCCGATGCCGAAGCCGCGACGCCAATGATTACCCCCACCCCCGGCCAGCAGGAGCTGAGGCAAGTGGCTCAGGAAGTATGGAAGAAGTACGGCGAATCTCCGTCGCTGGTTACCGTTGACGGCTGGAGATTGCCGCCCATCGATATCCTGGATAACATCCCCGAGGTCGATTTCGGGCAGGCGGATAACATGCAACGGGCCCACCTCATCGAGGAAGCCTTAGCCAGCTACGGCGTCGCCGCCAAGGTGGTGCAGATAAACGCGGGGCCGGTGGTGACCCAGTTCGGCGTCGAGCCGGGCTGGGACCGCAAGATTAAAGAGGTCAAGGAGCGGGACAAGGACGGAAACATCAAGGTCAGGCAGGAGGAGGTTTCCAAGACCAGGGTCAAGGTGGAGCGGATTACCTCTCTTTCCAACGACCTGGCTTTAGCCCTGGCCGCCCCCAGCATCCGTATCGAAGCCCCCGTGCCGGGAAAATCATTAGTCGGCATCGAGGTGCCCAATACCATCTACGGGCTGGTGAGCCTGCGTGGGGTGGTGGAGACCAGCGTCTTCCAGAAGGTGAAGCCCAAAGCCAAGCTGGCGCTGGCGCTGGGCAAGGGGGCCGGCGGGGAGGCGGTGGCCGGCGACCTTTCCCGGATGCCCCACCTGCTCATCGCCGGGGCCACGGGCAGCGGCAAGACGGTTTGTCTCAACTCTATTATCTGCTGCCTGCTGCTGCACTATACGCCCAACGACCTGCGCTTTATCATGATAGACCCCAAGCGGGTGGAGATGACGCCCTTCAACAGCATACCGCACCTGGCCGCGCCCGTTATCGTCGATACCAACAAGGCGCTGGGCACGTTGCGCTGGCTCAACCAGGAGATGGATAAGCGTTACCAGAACCTCGCCGCCGACGGCGCGCGCAACATCGAGGGCTATAACAAGAGCCGCGGGGGCGACGAGAAGCTGCCCTACCTGGTGCTGGTCATCGACGAGCTGGCCGACCTGATGATGGCCGGCTTCGACGAGGTGGAGCACGTCCTCTGCCGATTAGCCCAGCTGGCCCGCGCCACCGGCATTCACCTTATCGTGGCTACGCAGCGTCCCTCGGTGGACGTGGTCACGGGCTTAATCAAGGCCAACTTCCCCACCCGCATCAGCTTTGCCGTTACCTCCCAGGTGGACTCGCGCACCATCCTCGATATGGGTGGCGCCGAGAAGCTTTTGGGGAGGGGGGATATGCTCTATATGCCCACCGAGGCGGCCAAGCCCAAGCGCCTGCAGGGCTGCTATGTCTCCGACGCGGAGAGGGAGAGGCTGGTCTATTTCTGGGGCAGCCAGCAAAAGGAAGAGGCAGTATCGCTGAAGATTGAGGATATTGCCACCCCCGCCACCGCCCCGGGGGGTGGAACCTACCCGCCCGACCCGCTGCTCGAAGCCGCCCGGCAGCTGGCGCAGGAACACAAGCACATTTCCACCTCTTTCCTGCAGAGGCGGCTGCACATCGGCTATCCCCGAGCCGCCCGCATCATGGAGCAGCTCGAAGAAGAGGGGTACAGGCGTGAGGAGGGGGCGGGCTAGCTTCTATTCCTTGGCTGCGGCATAGGCACAGAGCCACTGTCCCAAAGACCATATCCAGAGGGCAATCGCTATCAGGAACCATTCCGTCGAGTATAAGCCGACGGCGTCACTCCTGAAGGCGCTTATTATGCCCAGCACCAGGCTGGCCAGGCCCAGAATCTCCAGGATAAACGCTATCGTCCCGTGGAACTTGGGACCCATACCGAAGAGCAGGAACTTCAAATTCTTGGGAACTGCCGCCATTTTTGCCTCCTTGGGTGATTATTTGCTGCCTTTAATTGTACTACGGGATTAGGGGTTGTCAATGGGGGTCTTTTCCCGCCACCCGATTTTAATCTTTTCCCGCCCGCCGCCCTTTAATGAAAAGAGGGGGCGCAGCCCCCTCTTAAAAACACCCCGCTCAAAAAATAGGAGCCATTCTCTGGCTCCTATTCTCTAGTGCTCTTACAAAGCAATGCCAACCTAAATTAGCGTGGACCTCCTAGCATGGCACTTTCCTCCTTTTGGCTTCCAATATATTGTATGCAGTTTCTTTCAAGTTTGTCAATAGGAATTGTCGGCTATTTACCAATTTCCTTCTCTATATCTCGAACAAATTTCTTGAAATCTTCGTCTTCATGGTAATCCTCAAATACCGGGAATTTCTTAACGTGTTCCGTACTTAAAAGCCCTTTATCCACTGATACGCGTAATATTTTTAGCATTTCTTTCTTGTCTTTCCGCAGAGCTGCAATTCCAGCCCTAAAAGATTCATCTGGGTCTCGCTCTTCTATTGCTTTCAGATCTTTTTCCATTTCCGGGATTTTATTAAGACGTTTATATGCTATAGCTCTATTTATCCTGGCGGTAAGACTGCCTGGTTCTCTTGCTATTACTTCATTAGCTTGTTTTATAACCTCATCGTCATTTACGAATAAAAGGTAATACGTCTTGCTCTCTTCATCAATTGCGCTTGACGGGACGAATTCTTCAAGGAGTTCCGCCTTACCAAGTTCCACTAATATATCTGCATATTCATGAGCACATGATTTGTCATCCGGATTATCGTCGGTTTCTAATTTTAAGTAACCGGCTGCCTGTTCTAAATCGCCTTTTGATCTCATTAGGGCGGCTATTACTTTACGAGGCAGTTTATCAATTGGAGTATATTCTCCCTCTTCTTCCTCGTCTTTCTCTCTGCTTTCCCCCAGACTAGCAAGAACTTGGTCTCTGTCTTCCCTGATTACTTGATTATCCAAAAGCTGTTTAGGTACCGAGCAGAATACACTAGTTCTCTGCTCTGCTACCTTCATTGGGTTTATCACCGACGGGGGCAGTTTTAACCCAGCCTTTTGATGTAGTTCGGCCATAAACTGATCAAATCCCTGAATTTCAATCGCATGCACTCTGTCCTTTTGTAATAATTGCTCCACTTTCGCCCTGGGCGTTCTGTCCTTACGAATACACCAATATATCCCATGCTTAAAGTAATTTTGCTTTGTTATTAGTGTATCTAATAATGACATTACTGAATCATCTCTTCCACCGTATCCTATAACAACTAATCCGTATTCTTGGCCAAACTGAACTAGTTTTGTCTCCATGTTTTTTGTTAGTATTTTCGTTTCTTTGTGGGTATTCTTTATACTGTCAAAGAGAAAATCTCCATGCAACTTAATTATCTTAGGTCTTTTCTTAGTTAATCTTACGCTAGTTACTTCTGAATCATGGGCACATACTAATGGTCGTACACCGTCAGTATACAAATAGCACGCTTCATTGATTAAGTCGTCAAAATTAGTTGTAAATACTGCGTTGAATACTTGCCCTTGCATTAGACTGGCTAAATATAAATATCCCCAACTGGGACTTGCCTTGTCTAAAAGGTTTTCTATGTAATCCCTTCTCTGTGCTCGCTCATCAAATAGGCGCTCGAATAAATACCCATATTCTCCATCAGTGTCATACCAATCCTGCTTTGATAGCCACGTATTGTAATTTTCTTTTGTCCCACTATGTTCATAGAGCATATTTCGCCATGCCCCAATCATCTCGCTAGCGGTTCTCACTCCAGAATACCAAGATGCACCTGCACCCAGGAACAGAACATAGTTTGGTATACCCTCGTTTCTATTGAGGATAATATCTATTAAATGAGCTGCTGGTTTTGTTTGCATCTTGGTTGGTATTATAGCACCACTTGTCAATCCTCACCTCCCCCTCCCCAATCTTTTCATAATCGCATCCATGTAAACCCGCGCCAGGTTCTTACCGTGCTTGGACATGCGCTCCCGCTTCTTCTTGAGCTTCTTCTCGCGGCGCTCCTGCTTGGTCTCTAAATCGTCATCGCTCATCTATCTATCTCCACCGGCTCGAACTCCTGCCTCAGCACGATAATGCGGTCTCTGATTAGCGCCGCCTTTTCGAACTCGAGGTTGCGGGCGGCGGTCTTCATCTGGCCTTCAAGCTCTTTGATGAGGCGGGCGACGTCCTCGCGGGTGCGGGGGGTGGAGGCGTCATAGACGGCGCGCACCTCGGCGGCGACCTTGACCCGCTCGGTGATGTCCCTGATGGCTTTCCTGATGCCCTGGGGGGTGATGCCGTGCTCCTTATTAAAGTCCAGCTGAATCTGGCGGCGGCGCTTGGTCTCATCCATAGCGGCCTGCATGGACCGGGTGACGGTGTCGGCGTACATTATGACCTGGCCGTCGATGTGGCGGGAGGCGCGGCCCATAGTCTGGATTAGAGCGCCCTCCGACCTGAGGAAGCCCTCCTTATCGGCGTCGAGAACCGCCACCAGGCTGACCTCGGGCAGGTCGAGCCCTTCGCGCAGCAGGTTTATGCCCACCACCACGTCGTAAACGCCCAGGCGCAGGTCGCGCAGTATCTCCACCCTCTCTAAAGTGTCAATCTCGG
>CAYQPY010000041.1:4642-8327 GCA_964419705.1 uncultured Dehalococcoidales bacterium | reverse complement strand
AGGTTCTGGTCTATGGAGTAGGGGCTTTCGGCGGTAACGGGGAGGGGGATGCCGTGGCGCTTGGCGTAGTCTATGGTTGCGTCGCGGGTCATCTCCCAGTCGCGGGCGGGGGCTAAAATCTTAAGCTCGGGAGCCAGTCCCGCCACGCTGACATCGAAGCGCACCTGGTCGTTGCCCTTGCCCGTACAGCCGTGGGCGACCGACTTGGCTCCTTCCTTGAGGGCGGTTTCCACCAGCAATTGGGCCATCAGGGGACGGGCTAAAGCCGTCGCCAGCGGGTATTGCCCCTGGTACATGGCGTTGGCCTTGAGGGCGGGGAAGACGAAGTCGTTGATGAACTCCTTCTTGGCGTCGGCGACCACCGCCTTGACCGCGCCCAGTTTCAGCGCCTTTTCCCGTATTTCGGGGAAGTCGGGCTCGTTGCCGACATCGACGCTGAAGGCGATAACGTCCAGGTTGTATTTTTCCTGCAGCCACTTGATGGCTACCGAGGTATCCACGCCGCCGCTATAGGCGAGCACTACTTTATCAGCCAAGCCTCACCTCCCTAAAGATATTTAGCCGACAAGACACCGTCCAGAATGCCCAGCGCCTCGTCGACTTCCCCGTTGCCGATGATGAGGGGAGGCATAAAGCGGATGGCGTTGGGCTTCAGCTGGTTGACCAGTAAGCCTTTTTTAAGGCAGTCCATCACCAGAGACGGGGCGATGTCATCCTTAAACTCCACCGCCACCAGCAGCCCCCGTCCCCGCACCTCGGTGATGAAGGGGAATTTCTCTTTCAGTTTGGCCAGGCCCTGAACAAGATAGCTGCCCACCGTTTTTACCCTGCCGGGGACACCGTTATCGATAACGAATTTCAGGGTGGCGTAGCCCGCGGCGCAGGCCAGGGGGTTGCCGCCGAAGGTGGAGCCGTGCTCGCCGGGGATGAAGACCGACGCCCTATCCTTGGCTAAAACAGCCCCGATAGCCACACCGCTGCCCAACCCCTTAGCCAGCGTCATTATATCAGGTTCGACGCCGTTTTGCTCATAGGCGAAGAGGCTGCCCGTCCGGCCAATGCCGGTCTGAATCTCATCAAGGATGAGCAGGATGCCCTTCTGGTCGCACCAGGCGCGCACCCCGGCCAGGTAGTCCTCGGCGGGCAGGTTGACCCCACCCTCGCCCTGCACCGGTTCAATCATAACGGCGCAGGTGTGTTTGGTGGTCGCCGACTTGATGGCGCCGATGCTGTTGTACTTGACGTTAACAAAGCCGGTGGGGAGGGGAGGAAAGGGCTTCTGCATTTTTTCCTGCCCGGTAGCCGCCACCGTGGCCAGCGTGCGCCCGTGAAAGGAACCCAGCGTGGTGATAATCTCGTAGGCGCCGTCCAGTTTTAATTGCCCGTAGCGGCGGGCGAGCTTTATAGCCGCCTCGTTAGCCTCGGCGCCGCTGTTGCCGAAGAAGACCTTGTCCAGACAGCTGTTTTCGACCAGTAGCTGCGCCAGGCGGAGCTGGGGGACGGTATAGAACTGGTTGGAGGTATGGATGAGCAGTTGCGCCTGCTCGGTGATGGCCTTGACCACGACGGGGTGGCAGTGCCCCAGGCTGTTGACCGCCCAGCCGCCGACGAAATCGAGGTATTCCTGGCCGTCTTCATCCCAGACGCGCGCGCCCTTGCCCCGGACGATGGTCAGGGGCGTGCGCTCGACGACGTGCATGAAGTATTGGCTTTCCAGCGCCGGCCAGTTCGTCATAGTTTGGTCTCCCGTTTTGAGAAGCTAATATTATAAACCATCGTCAGCTAGATGACCAACGCCCCTCCGTCATTGCGAGCGAAGCGAAGCAATCCCTATGAGCGTGGTGGAGATTGCTTCGTCGCTGCGCTCCTCGCAATGACAATAGAGCTTTGGAAATGCCTCCTCGCCATGACAGTAAATTCATTTTTTTATAGTAGTGCCGGCACCCTTGCCTTCGATTTCCTGAAGCAGGGCGTGCGGCTGCCTGCCGTCTATAATGATACACGCCTTAAGTACGCCCGACAAGGCTTTGAGGCAGGCTTTGACCTTGGGAATCATCCCCCCCGAAGCCGTGCCCGAAGCCACCATCGCCTCGGCTTCGACAGTGGAGAGTCGGGGCACCAGCTTGCCCTGCTGGTCGCAGATGCCGACGACGTCGGTGAGGAAAATGAGCTTTTCGGCGCCGATAGCGGCGGCAATCTCGCCGGCGACGACATCGGCGTTGATGTTGAGCACCCCGCGCTCTCCGGGTGTCTTTTTGCCCGCGTTGAGGCTGACCGGAGCCACCACAGGGACATAGCCCGCCTTGAGCAATGCCTGGAGGGGGGCGGGGTTGACCCTGACCACCTCACCGATATAGCCCAGCTCTTCGTGCTTAATCTTGCCCTGGATGAAAGCCCCGTCCACGCCGCTGATGCCCACCGCCAGCCCGCCCAGGGCGTCGATATCAGCCACGATTTCCTTGTTGACCACGCCCGCCAGCACCGAAACCACCACCTCTAGGGTGGCTTCGTCGGTGACGCGCTCGCCGTCGATAAACTTGGTGGCGATGCCGCGCTGTTCCAGCCAGCTGGTTATCATCTTGCCGCCGCCGTGGACAACGACCACCGACCAGCCCTGCTTCTGGAGGGAGACAATGTCTTCCAGAGTGGTGTCGTGATTGCCCAGGGTGGCGCCACCGAGCTTGACTACAATAACCTTGCTCATTATTAGCCCTTTTTATGTCATATACTGACTATTAATAGTTACATATTCGGGTGACAGGTCGCAACCCCAGGCGGTGGCTTGTCCGAAGCCGAGGTGGAGGTTGGCATTTAGCGATATTTCCTTGCCCTTGAGCAGCTTGATGACCGCCGCCTTATCGAAGGGAAGGGCTTTGCCCGCCTTGACCACCGCTATCTTGCCGATGGAAAGGTCGAATTTCGTTTCCTCTACCTCAACTCCACTCTGCCCCACCGCCGCCATGACGCGTCCCCAGTTAGGGTCGGCGCCGTAAACCGCCGCCTTGACCAGTGAAGAGCTTACCACCGCTTTCGCCGCCGCCCTCGCCTGAGACAGGTCAACGGCACCGCTTACATTCATTTCGATAAGTTTGGTCGCCCCCTCGCCGTCGCTGGCGATAGTTTTAGCCAGATGGATGCAGAGCTTTTCCAAGGCTTTTTCGAAGGCGTCGGCGGGAACGTTGCCCGCCAGCCCGTTAGCCATCACCAGCACCATGTCGTTGGGGCTGGTATCGCCGTCCACGGAAATCATGTTGAACGAGGCGTCCACCGCCTTTTTTAATGCCTTCTGCAGGAACTCTTTCTCGACGGCGGCGTCGGTGGTGATAAAACAAAGCAGGGTCGCCAGGTCGGGGTGAATCATCCCCGAGCCCTTGGCGGCGCCGCCGATGGTAAACTCGGTCTTGCCGGCCTTGACCCTGACCGCCGCCTCCTTGGAGAAGCTATCGGTGGTCATGATAGCCCTGGCCAGCTGGTCGCCGCCGTCGCGAGCCAGGACAATGCGGTCGATGCCGACCCTTATCTTATCCATGGACAGGGGGACGCCGATGACACCGGTGCTGGCGACAAGGACGTCTTCGGGCGCCACCCCGATGCCTTCGCCGACCAGTTCCGCCATCTCGGCGGCGTCGATAAGTCCCTGTTCGCCGACATAGGCGTTGGCGCAGCCGCTGTTGACCACCACCGC
>CAYQPY010000041.1:0-4542 GCA_964419705.1 uncultured Dehalococcoidales bacterium | reverse complement strand
CATTATCCAAACTATACCACACTCCCTATAGGCAGGCAATGTAGTATAATGTAAAAACAGCCAGGAACTTTAGAGGGAGAAAGCCATGGAGATTAAGACGGTCTATTTCGAGAAACCGGGAAAAGAAAACACCGAAACAGCACTCGCCATCGCCAGAAAGCGGGCGGAGGAGCTGGGTATAAAAACCATAGTGGTCGCCTCAACGGTGGGCGATACCGCCGTCAGGGCTATGGATGTGTTCAAAGGTTTTAAGATTATCGTGGTGACGCACGTCACCGGCATGCGCCAGCCCGACGACCAGGAGTTCGACGATAAGAATAAGAAGATTGTCGAGGCCAAGGGGGGCATTGTCCTCACCACCACCCACGCCCTGGGAGGCTTAAGCAAGGCCATGCGCAATAAGTACAACACCTTTGTTTTAGGCGAGGTAATCGCCGGCGTCCTGCGCATCTTCGGGCAGGGAATCAAGGTGGTCTGCGAGATGGCGGCCATGGCCGCCGACAGCGGGCTGGTGCGCACCGACGAGGATATTATCGCTGTCGCCGGCAGCGGGCGGGGCGCCGACACCGCCGTGGTGATGACTCCCGCTCATACCCACGACTTCTTCGACCTTAAGATTAGGGAGATTCTCTGCAAGCCGCGTTTATAAAGCACCGCTTCGATTTTCACTACCAAAACCCTCCTCTTTCAAAAGAGGGGGGTTGTTTTTTGAGAGAACCAATATGGACGGTTTTAGCCAAAAGGTTGACAGGTGGGTTTATAATTAGTATAACAACTGATTTAGAGAAGCGCTCTGGGGCACAGACAAAGACAAAAGGCTTAAAAAGAGGGGGTTATACTATGACTTATTATTCGGGGTTACGGCCGGAAATCTATCACCTTTGTAAGAACTGTTATATCGGCAACAACATCGAGCCCAGAAACCTGCGTGAGGGTCAACCCCGGCAAGCCAGACTATGCGAGGTTTGCGCCGAGCTGAAGGGCGAGGGGAAATGCGTGCTCGGCGTCCCCGCGCCGGCCAAGAAATTGAGTTCCAGCGGTTTTTAGCTAAAAAGTGTGCGTCCCGTAGGCGATGGGGGGCGCGATAAACTCGGGCGGGTACTTGAATCCCTGTTGCGCCAGCCGTATCATCTGCCTCCCCAGGTCGCGAGCCGCCTGCCGCCCCTTCTCCAGCTTGTTGACATCGCCTTTAGCCCCACCGTAAGCAGCCACATAGTTAGCCGGCAGCATGCGGTGGGTGACGATAAAGAAATAGAGGTCTTTTACCGCATCAATGAGGCCGAGGCTGCCGCCGACCACAATAACGCCGCCCACCTTGTTGGCCAGGTTTCTCTTGGGGTGGCCCAGCGGCATGGTGCGGTCCATCAGCGTCTTAGCCTGGCCGGTCATGGCGTAGAAATATATCGGCGTGCCGAAGATAATGCCGTCGGCGGCTAAGAGCTTTGGATACAGTTCCTGCATATCGTCCTTGATGTGGCACTGGCCCTCCTTCATGCAGGTCCAGCAGCCGTCGCAGGGCTGGATATTCTTGCCCGAAACGCTGTAAAGCTCGACCTCGGCGCCGTCGGCTTTGGCTCCCTCAAGCGCCTCGCCCAGCATAATCTCGGTATTGCCCTGCTTTCGGGGGCTACAGGAAACAGCTAAAATCTTCATCTCTTTTTCCTTTCTTGGATTTACTTCTCCTTCGACTTCTTCTGCAGCTCGTAGAGTTTGTTCAGGGCTTCGAGGGGAGTCAATGAGTTGATGTCCAGCTTCTCTAATTCATCGAAGAGGGGCGACTTTTGCCCCAATAATGGCAGTTGTTGAGCCGCCGTCTCCTTACGGCGGCGTTTGGTGGTAGCCTGCTGGCTGCCGTCCTCAAGCTCGGTCAAGACCTCCTGGGCACGGTGCACCACCGATTTGGGCAGGCCGGCCAGTTTAGCCACGTGGATGCCGTAGCTCTTGTCGACGCCACCGGGGACAATCTTATAGAGGAAGATGACCTCGCCTTTGTCCTCGGCGACGGCGATATTGAAGTTCTTAACGCGAGGCAGGAAATTGGCCAGCTCCACCAGCTCGTGGTAGTGGGTGGCGAAGAGCGTCTTAGCGCCCAGCTTGGGGTAGGAGTGGATGTACTCGGCGACGGCGCGGGCGATGGAAAGCCCGTCGTAGGTGCTGGTACCGCGCCCGATTTCGTCGAGGATGATGAGGGAGCGAGGGGTGGCGTTATTCAAAATATTGGCCGTTTCCACCATCTCCACCATAAAGGTGGACTGCCCCGCGGGCAGGTCTTCGCGGGCGCCGATGCGGGTAAATATTCTGTCCACCAGCCCGATGGTGACGGCGGCGGCGGGGACGAAGCTGCCGATTTGAGCCAGCAGGACGATGAGGGCAACCTGGCGCAGATAGGTGGACTTGCCCGACATATTGGGGCCGGTGAGGACGATAAGCTGGGCATCGTCGTTGGAGAGCATGGTATCGTTGGGCACGAAGCTACCGTCGGCCAGCGTCCTCTCGGCAACGGGGTGGCGGCCTCCGGAGATGTCTATGGTATTGTCGGTGGTCAGGGTGGGGCGGACATAGCTGTGGCGGACGGCGACCTCGGCCAGGGCGGAAAAAGCATCTATGTCGGCTAATGCACCCGCCGACGCCGAGATGCGCTCGGCGGAGGCACCCACCTGACCGCAGACCTGGCGGAAGAGCTGTCTCTCCAACTCGGCGATTCTATCCTGGGCATTCAGGATTAAAGACTCGTATTCCTTAAGCTCCGGGGTAAAGAAACGCTCGCCGCCGACCAGCGTCTGTTTACGGATATAGTCTTCGGGGACCTGGGGCAGGTTGGGCCTGGAGACCTCGATATAGTAGCCGAAGACCCTATTGAAACCAACCTTAAGCGACTTGATGCCCGTCTTTTCCCTCTCGGTGCGCTCTAAATCAGCCAGGTATTGCTTGGCGTTTTTAGAAGATAGACGGATCTTATCCAGTTCCTCGGAGAAGCCCTGCCTGATTACCCCACCCTCCTCCAGGCTGCCCGGGGACTCGACTATACTCTGAGAGATTAAATCGGCCACCTCGGGGCAGGCTTTCAGCTCGTCCTTGAGCCAGCCGACGGGCGCCAGCGCCTTTTGCAATTCGGGGATGACCTCTAAACTGCGGCGGAGGGCAATAAGCTCGCGGGGAACGGCGATACCACCTTTTATGCGGTTAATCAGGCGTTCGATATCGGCGACATCACCGAGCAGAGACACGGTCTGGCTGCGCGGCAGGGTGTTTTCGGCGAACCAGGCGATGGCGTCCTGCCGCCTGTTCAGCTCTTTTATGTCAAGCAGAGGCTGCCCCAGCCAGCGCCGCAAAAGCCTGCCCCCCATCGCCGTGCGGGTGAGGTCAATGATGGAAAGTAATGAGCCAGCGGCTGTTCCCGAACGGCTGCTGTAGAAAAGCTCCAGGTTTCTTTGGGTCTGGACGTCCAGCGCCATAAAGGCGTCGGTGGAGTAGGTGGACAGGTGAGCCAGTTGCCCCAGCACCCCTTTTTGCGTTTCCTGAATATAGTGGATGATAGCGCCGGCGGCGCTTACCGCCAGGGGCAAATGAGAGCAGCCGTAGCCGTCCAGTGTCGCCGCGCCGAAGTGCTCCAGGATGGTCTGGCGGGCGACATCGCTCTCGAACCAGTAGTCTTCGAGGCGGGTGAGCGAAGCCTTTAAACCAAGTTCAGGCATCTCGGCGCCCTCGGCGACGATAACCTCGGAGGGCTTGAGCCTTTCCAGCTCGGGGATAAGGCGGTGGGGGGGAAGTTGAGCGGTGGCGAACTCGCTGGTGGTGATATCAATGTAAGACAGGCCCACCCCCTCCCCTCCCCAGACCAGGCTGACCAGGTAGTTGTTGCTCTTGCTGTCGAGCAGGCCGGGCTCGACCACCGTGCCCGGGGTTACCAGGCGGACGACCTCGCGCTGGACTAAACCCTTGGTTTCACCGGGTTTGGTCATCTGCTCGCAGATGGCTACCTTATAACCGCGGCTGATGAGCCGCGCCAGGTAGTTGTCCAGGGCGTGATAGGGTATGCCCGCCATGGGCACCTTGTGGCCCTTGCCCATATTTCGCGAGGTGAGGACGATTTCCAGCTCGCGGGAAGCCAGCTTGGCATCTTCGTCGAAGGTCTCGTAGAAATCGCCCAGGCGGAAAAACACAATCGCCCGGGGGTATTGCTGCTTGATTTTGAGGTACTGGCGACGGATGGGGGTTGAGCCCTCTTTCATATCAAGGTTATTCTACTAGAATTTCGGGCTAAAGGGAATGGGGGGATGCCGCATAACTCTGCTTTCTTTGGGGCGTAGTTAGTATTGCCCACCCAACCCACCCCCCTTGTTATCGAACGTTGTGCTGACCCATCCTACCCACCCTTAGAGGGGATTCTCCCTCTAGAATTCCTTCTGGGGATATGCCACCCAGCCCCCCTTTGGGGGTGTTTTTAAGAGGGGGTGAAACCCCCTCTTTACCTTAAAAGGGTGGCGGGTGGGAAAAGATTAAAACGGGGTGGGAAAAAGACTTTTGGGGGGGGGGATAAAT
>CAYQPY010000040.1:0-8366 GCA_964419705.1 uncultured Dehalococcoidales bacterium | reverse complement strand
ACCGCCTGCTGCACCACGCTGTTGACCTTGGTGGTAGGCATTCGTTTCTGCCTTTCCTGATAGACC
This sequence comes from uncultured Dehalococcoidales bacterium, assembly GCA_964419705.1. GTDB lineage: Bacteria > Chloroflexota > Dehalococcoidia > Dehalococcoidales > BS750m-G39 > E44-bin88. Next base: position 8,300 of record CAYQPY010000040.1, on the reverse strand, counting down.
TGGAACGCCTCGGGCATAACCTTATCCACACCCTGACCGAACCTGGCCGAGATATAGACCACAGGCGCGTAGCTCATGAACTTGAGCTTTTTTCTTATATATCGATTAGTTTCTGTCATATCCTGGTTTACCGCCAGGTCCCACTTATTGACGACCAGTATAACCCCCTTGGTCGCCTGCTGGATATAACCAGCAATATGCTCGTCCTGAGAGGTTAACAGCTCGGTGGCGTCAAGGACGAGTAGAGCGACATCGGCTTCATCAATAGCCCGCAGGGCCCTGATTACGCTGTAACGCTCCACTCCCCTGCCCCACCGACCACGTCGCCGAATTCCAGCGGTATCAATAACTATCACATTTCGACCACCAAAGTCAAGTAGGGTATTGGTGGCGTCGTGCGTAGTTCCGGGCGTTTCATCGACGATAGCCCGCTCTTCGCCGAGCAGGCTGTTGAGCAGCGTCGATTTGCCCACGTTAGGCCGTCCCACTATAGCCAGTTTCATCATTGCGGCGCCCGCTTCAGGCTCTTCGGGGGCGGGGAGAAGGGCGACAATCCTGTCCAAAAGCTCGGCGGTGCCCCGCCCGTGATAGGCGGAGATAGCCAGCGGCTCGCCCAGCCCCATTTCGTAGAACTCGACGGCCTGGCTCTCCCGCTCGGGGTTATCGGACTTGTTTGCCGCCAGTATTATGGGCTTATCTGAACGGCGCAGCATCCCGGCAACCTCCAGGTCGGCGGGCACGACGCCGGCCTCGCTATCGACCATGAAGATAATGACGTCGGCCTCGGCGATGGCGGCTTGCACCTGCTCCTTGACGCCCAAAGCGATGGTGGAGCTGGGCTGCACCTCTAAGCCCCCGGTATCGACCAGCGTAAAGCGGCTGTCCTGCCAGTTAATATCGGCAAAGACGCGGTCACGCGTGGTGCCGGGCATATCGGCCACGATGGCTATTCTCTTACCCGCCAGGCGGTTTAAGAGCGTGGACTTGCCCACGTTCTGACGCCCGACGATGGCTACGATTGGTTTAGACATATATTATAAACCCTATCCCCTTTATCCCCTTCCCCTTACCAAGGGAAAGGGGAAGTATTTTTTTGTAAGAGGGGCTTCGCCCCTCTTAAACACCCCATTAAGAAGAGGAGAGAGAAGCAGTTATAGAAGAGAGACTTTGTCCCTCTCGAACTTTTTCGCTAAAGGGGGAATGCTCCTTAACGGGCTTTGGCCTTTTTTGAGCCTCTCGCCTTGAGGAGCTGGGCGATGCCGCAGCCGAGCACCGCCAGGCCGAGCAACATGGCCACCAGGGCGCCCAGTTGGTAGTAATCTGGCACCGGGTTTATCAAAATAGTGGTCACCGTACCGCTCTCGTCGGCGGGCAGGGTGAACTGGGTGATAGGATGACCCAACGTGGAAATAAAGGCGGAAACCGCCACCAGCACCCCAAACACCATCTGAACAATAGCTAGTTTCATAGCTTCACCCTCCTCTTATTCCTGGGGTTGCGGGGCGGGGGGCTTCGTCCCGGGAAGCGCCTTGGCGAACTTGACGCTGGGGGGCTCAATCTCGGTCCGCGCCACCCGCCTCAGCTCGGCGATATTATCCCGGAATTGCTGAATGAAGGCGTTATATTCTTCCACCAGCCGATTGTACTGGTCGATAAGCTCAGGAGGCAATTCCATGCTCTGCGCCACCTCGTAAAACTGCTCCATGAATTCGTTGTAGTGGCTGTTTATCAGCCAGAGCTCGCTCTGGTAAGTGCGCAGGTAGAGGATAAAGCGCCGCGTCCTGATGTCGCTCTCCACCCGGTCGGTGAAGCTGTCGCACCAGGTATTAAAGATGCGCTGCGCCACCTCGGTCTCCCGCGCCCAGCCCCAGACGCGGGCGTTATCGCTGACGAGGAGGCTGCGGATGATAGTAAAAATAGACAGCGAGGAATCGCCGGTGAAGCGTCGGTTAAAGTATCCCACCAGCTGCTTGAGCCTGAGCGAGGCGCGTTCCACCGCCCTCTCCCGGGCGGTGCTGATAGCCACGACCAGTCCGATAATAAGGATTACCACCATCACCGCCGCCAGGAGCCAGAGCGGCCATTCGTAGTAACGGCCGATAATAGCCAGGGCGGTAATGAGAACCGGGCACCAGCCCCATCTTATTATTGTCGAAAATACATACATAGCTGCCCCCTTTCAGGCACCTAACGATAATAGCCCGCCAGCGGAATCTCCAGGCCACCCAGCATCGCCGCCAGTAGCGCCTTCTGGGCGTGCAACCTGTTTTCGGCCTGGTCGAAGACCACCGAGCGCGCGCCGTCGATAACTTCGTCGCTTACTTCCTCGCCGCGGTGGGCGGGCAGGTCGTGCATGAATATAGCGTCCGGTTTAGCCAGTGAGAATAGGGCGGCATCTACCCGGTAGCTGGCGAACGCCTTGCGCCTCTTTTTAGCCTCGTCCTCCTGCCCCATGCTGGCCCAGACATCGGTATAGACGACATCAGCCCCCTCCACCGCCAGTTGCGGCTGGTCGGTGCAGAGTATACCGTCGGTCGTATTGTTTCGCGCCAGGGTCAGCGTTTCTTCGTCAATGGCGTAGGCCTGAGGTGAGGCGATGCGGAAGTTCATCCCCATAAGCGAAGCCACCAGCATCAGGCTACGCGCCGTGTTGTTGCCGTCGCCGACAAAAGCCAGCGTCAGGCCCCGGAGCTCGCCCTTCTTCTCGGCGATGGTGAGCAGGTCGGCCAGAGCCTGGCAGGGGTGTTCCCGGTCGGAGAGGGCGTTTATCACCGGCACCGCCGAGTATTCCGCCAGCACCTCTAAAGTCTGGTGGGAGAAGGTGCGGGCGGCTATGGCGTCCACATAGCGGCTGAGCACGCGCGCCACGTCGGGCACCGATTCCCTACCCCCCATCCCCACCTCGGCCGGAGAGAGGTATATCGCCTCCCCGCCCAGCTGGCGCATGGCCAACTCGAAGCTGACGCGCGTCCGGAGCGAGGGCTTTTCGAACATTATCGCCAGCGACTTGCCCTTGAGCATGTCGAGCCAGCCCTGTGCCTTGAGGCTTATGGCATCGGCTATCAGCAGGCGGATGTCCTCCGCCTCAAGGTCGGTTATGGATAGCAGGTCTTTGCCTTTCATGCCCTAAAGTATAGCACGAAAAAGGAAATATTCAATATAGATTGTCGGCGTGAAACAGCTTCCGCCCAACCCTGTTTAATATCTTTACCCACCCTCCGCCCTTTTAAGGTAAAAGGGGGCAAAGCCCCCTTTAGAACCCCCAAAATTCGGGTCATACCTTCGAGGGTGTGGGGCGGATAAATAAGGAGTTAATAGAGGTCTAACCCCTGTAGGGCGGGTATTGGGTGGGAAGAAAGACGTGGGGGGAGGCTTGACACCCTATTCCCTACCGCCTAATATGCCCTCAGGGGGGTGAGGATATGGCCAAAACGGACGGTGCTGGAGATACCGCTATCGGTGGGTGCGCCCGTGGCGGCGGTAACGATACTGGTAGCGCCGTTGCTGGCGGCGCTGGGGGCTTTCGCCGCCCTGGTCACCGAGTGCACTATCGAGGTGGAGAAGATAGATGAAGAAGAAGCAAAATAAAAGGGGAGGTAAGAGATGAAGCTAAGCGCGCGCAATATGCTCAAGGGGAAGGTAAAAGAGGTCAAGCCCGGGGCCATCAACACCGAGGTGACAGTAGCGCTGGCGGGGGGCAACGAGATAGTATCGGTCATCACCAAAGCCTCCGCCGACAGGCTGGGGCTTAGCCCAGGCAAGGAGGTCTACGCCGTCATCAAGGCCTCCAACGTGATGATTGCCGTCGATTAATAACTGACCTATAATAGGGTTAGAGGGGGTGGATAAAGCCATGCCCTTAAAGAGCCTTTTAATAGTGGCGCTGGTGGCCCTGATGGTCGGCGGGGCGGGGCTGTGGGGATGCGCCACCGCCAGCCAGGAAGTCTCCCTCGACCAGCTCTTCGCCGAGCCCGAGTCCTACGACGGCAAGGACGTAATCCTGGAGGGGTTTTTCTTCAGCGGCTTCGAGGTCAACGTGCTGGCCGAGGGCCTGGAGTATTCGGGGCTGGCCGAGGGGCATATTACGCCCACCGGCGGGATGATATGGATTGAAGGCGCCCTAGCCGAAGTCGTCCTCGACAGCCTTTACCAACAGTCGGCGATGGGCCCGACCGAAACCTTCGGCAACATACGGATAGAGGGGAGGTTCGAATACGGCGAAGCCTACGGGCATCTGGGGGGTTATGACTACCAGATAACCCCGGCCGAGACGGAAGCATTGCCCTGGTCGCCGTCCGAGCTGGGGCCACCGCCCGAACCCCCGGAACCGATACTGGAAACCATCACCCCGCAGGCCGCCTTCGACCTGATAGAGGCCAACCAGGGTAACCCCGACTTCGTCATCATCGACGTGCGTGGCGTGGATAGCTTCACCGCCGAGCATATCGAAAACGCCGTCAACATCGATTCCGCCATCGAGGACTTCGAAGCCCAGCTCGAAACGCTGGATAAGAACAGGGTTTACCTGGTTTACTGCGCCATCGGCCGGCGCAGCGCCGCTGCCGGCGAGACAATGTCCGCCCTCGGCTTCAACGAGGTCTACGTTATCAAGGGCGGGATTGAGCAATGGAAGGCGGAGGAGCTGCCGACAATAGTCTACCAGCCCAGCTAACCAATATCCGCCACCCTCTGCTATAATAGACTCATGGAAAAGCCCCTGCTGGTGCTCTTTGACGGCAACGCCCTGCTCCACCGCGCCTTCCACGCCCTGCCTCCCCTCACCCTGCGCAAGAGCGGCGAGATGGTCGGGGCCGTTTACGGCTTCGCCCAGATGCTGCTCAAGGTAGTCAACGACTTAAAGCCCAGCCACTACGCCATCGCCTTCGACATGAAGGGACCTACCTTCCGCCACAAGCTCTTCGACCAGTACAAGGCGCAACGCCCCGAGACCCCCCAGGAGCTGGTGGGGCAACTGGGGCGGGTGCGGGAGTTGGTGGAGGCCTTTAGCATCCCCATCTTTGAGATGGAAAGCTATGAAGCCGACGACCTGCTGGGCACCTTGAGCCGGCAGGCCAGCGAAAAAGATGTCGAGACTATCATCGTCACCGGCGACGCCGACGCCATGCAGCTGGTCTCGCCCAGGGTGAAGGTGCTCTACCCCAAGCCGAGAAAGGCCTTCAGCGACACCATGCTCTTCGACGAGGCGGCGGTAAAGGAGAAGTACGGCGTTAAGCCGGAGCAGATTACCGACCTCAAGGGGCTGGTAGGCGACCCCTCGGACAACATACCCGGAGTGACCGGAGTCGGCGCCAAGACGGCAGTCAAGCTCATCGAGCAGTTCGGCTCCGTCGAGGGCATCTACGAACATATCGGTGAAGTCGAGCCGGCCAAATTACAGGCTCTGCTCAAGGAGAACGAAGCCATCGCCCGCCAGAGCAAAGAGCTGGCCACCATCGTTACCCAAATGCCGGTGGAGTTGAAGCTCGACGACTGCCGGCTGAGCCAGTACAACCGCAACAAGGTGACCGAACTCCTACGCGAGCTTGAGTTCGCCAGCCTGCTGCCCAAACTACCCCAGGCAGAGGGGGCACCAAGCGTTGCCGCCGAGCCGCCGCAGGGGGACTACAAAATCGTCAACAGCGCCGCCGACCTGGATAAATTAATAAAGCGCCTGACGGCGGCTAAAACCTTCGCCTTCGACACCGAGACCACGGGCTTAGACCCGATGTCGGCGCAGCTGGTGGGAATATCGCTCTCGCCGGCGGCGGGGGAAGCCTACTACATACCGGTGGGGCACATCGGGCTGGAGGCTATAGCGCAGCTGCCGTTGGAGGAGGTCATCGCCAAAATCAAGCCGATTATGGAAGACTCAAAGCTGGCCAAGCTGGCGCACAACGGCAAGTACGACATGGAGATACTGGCTGAATACGGCGTCACCGTAAACAACCTGAGCTTTGATTCTATGGTCGCCGCCTATCTTCTGGGGGAGAAGTCGATGGGCTTAAAAGCCCTCGCCTTCGGACGGCTGGCGGTGGAGATGACGCCTATAAGTGAGTTAATCGGGGCGGGTAAGAAGAGCATCCCCATGTCACAGGTGGAAATCGCCCGCACTGTCGACTACGCCTGCGCCGACGCCGATATGACGCTGAGGCTGAGCGAGCTATTCGAGCCTGAGCTAAAACAGCAAAATCTCTGGAAACTGTTTGCCGAGGTCGAGCTACCCCTGGTGCCGGTGCTGCTGCACATGGAGAGGAACGGGGTCGCCCTGGACAGCGGGCTGCTCAAAGAGATGTCGCTGCGGCTGGGCGAGCAGCTAATCAAGTTGGAGAAGGATATATACGACAATGCCGGCCACCAGTTCAACATAAACTCGCCGCAGCAGTTGAGCCGGGTCTTATTCGAGGAGCAGGGACTGCCGTCCGCCCGCAAGACCAAGGGGGGCTATTCCACGGGGGCGGCGGTGCTGGAGGAATTGCTTGGCGTCCACCCCATCATTGAATTAATTCTGGACTACCGCCAGTTGAACAAGATAAAGTCGACCTATATCGACGCTCTGCCCAACTTAATCAACAAAAAAACGGAGCGGCTGCACACCAGCTTCAACCAGACGCGGACGACCACGGGGCGGCTCTCATCCAGCGAGCCCAATCTGCAGAACATACCCGTGCGCGGTGAGCTGGGCAAAGAGGTGAGAAGGGCCTTTATCGCCCCGGAGGGGTCGCAATTACTTTCCGCCGACTATTCGCAGATAGACCTGCGCGCCCTGGCCCACCTATCACAGGACAAGAGCTTGACCAGCGCCTTCCGCCACGACGAGGATATTCACAACACCACCGCTGCCCAGGTCTTTGGGGTTGAAGCGTCAAAGGTAACCCCGGAGATGCGGCGGGTGGCTAAGACGGTGAACTTCGGCGTTATCTACGGCATGAGCGACTACGGACTGGAGCAGGCCACGGGCCTGTCGCGGCAGGAAGCCGCCCAGTTCATTAACGCCTACTTCGAGAAATACCCGGGGGTTAAGCAATACCTGGAATCGACCAAGGAAGAAGCCCGCAAGACGGGCTACGTCCAGACCATTCTGGGGCGGCGTCGGGCTATCCCCGAAATCAACGCCCAGAACCGCCAGGTGCGGGAAGCCGCCGAGCGCATGGCTATCAACATGCCCGTGCAGGGCACCTCAGCCGACATCATCAAGGTGGCTATGATTAACCTGGAGAACGAGACAGCCAAGCGTAAACTCGAAAGCAAGATGCTCCTGCAGGTGCACGACGAGCTTATCTTCGAGGTGCCCGATGCCGAGGTCAAGGAGATGGGGCAACTGGCCGCCGAGCTGATGTCCTCGGCTATAGAGCTGAACGTACCGCTGAAGGTAGCCGTCAAGACAGGCCCCAACTGGGGAGAGATGGAATAGGGGCTTATGAGCAGGCTCAGCATCGCCGTTTACGCCTTTTTTATCGCTCTTTTCGGGGTTTTTTGTTATTTCGCCAACCGCTACGACTACTTCCCCGGCGATGTCAGCATCAGCCAGTGGCTTCAGAATATCGATTTTAGCGGCCTCAAGCCGCTCATGCGCTTCGCCCCCTACGCCGTTGGCCTGGCCGTATTAATTTGTCTTAAGTTGTGGCTGCGGTCAAGGCGGCTGGAGCTTATCTTCATCGCCTCAACAGCCAGCGCCGCCGGACTTATCGGTTGGCTCCTAAAGCTTTTGGTCGGGCGACCCCGACCCGACGCCGAACTGGTGCAGATATGGGTGGGGACGATTGGCTCCGGCTTTCCCAGCGGACACGTCGCCTGCGCCGCTGTTATCGGCGGCTTTATTTTCTACCTGGCGCCGAGATTAGTTAAGACGCCAGCCGCCAGATGGTTTCTACGAGCGCTACTGGCCGCGATTATCCTTTCCATAGGTCTGTCGCGCCTCTACCTGGGGGCGCACTGGGCCAGCGACGTGGTGGGGGGGCTGGTTTTGGGAGGACTGCTGCTATATCCGGCCATAGTCTTATACAACAGATACGACGCCAAGCGAGTGAAAAATGCCTGAGCTGCCCGAGGTCGAGACCATAAGGAACGAGCTTTCCCCGTATGTTATCGGGCGCACCGTCAGCGGCCTCAGCTTCTCCTGGGAGGGCATCGTGCGCCAGTCCTCGCTGGAGGAGTTTTCTACCCGCCTCATCGGGCAAAAGATAACCGGGCTGGGGCGGCGGGGCAAGTATCTCATCTTCAGCCTGTCCGGCGGGCAGGCGTTGATTATTCACCTCAAGATGACGGGCTCGCTCTGGTTTAAAGACCCCGAAAAATTCGTC
>CAYQPY010000039.1:0-8370 GCA_964419705.1 uncultured Dehalococcoidales bacterium | reverse complement strand
CCGATAAGGTTGATCTAAAGAACGTACATAGGCCGGGTAATACCTGGCCTATGTATGTTGATAGAGTGAGTTGATTTTTTATGCCACTGAAAGTATCCAGACGTGAAGGCGAAACCGAAGACTCCCTGTTGAGGCGCTTCCAGAGGATGGTGCAGATGGACGGCGTCCTGCGGGAGGCTAAATCACGTCGCCATTTCGTATCCAAGAGAGAAGCCGCGCGCCTGAAAGCCAAAAAGAACGCCCGCCGCCGTCGAATCGGCAGGTAATACCCCCCGACCCCCCCCCAATCAAACGGCCAGCATGACCGTACCTATCTTTAACTTACTTTAGTTACCACGCTTGACAAATGATGACCAATCGTTAGAATATACATAGATTCACTAGGTATTATAACGGAGGCCATCGATGAAATTAGCTATCGCTTTTTTACTGATTCCAGTCCTGGTATTATTCGCCGCCTGCGGGCAGGCAGCCGACGACCCCGTAGGCAACGGTGAACCGGCAGACAACGGTGACCTGGCCGACAATGGTTCAGTAGCCGCCGCCATCAGCGCGGAGGAAATAGACGTGGCCAGACAGGTCGTTTACGATTACTGGGAAGCCTTTAACGCCTATGACGTCGACGGTGTCCTGGCCTGCCTGGAAGAATCCTACTGCCAGGAAAGGGAAGCTGACATCCCCGGTGAGATTGCCCAGATGCAAGCCGCCAAAGTCACCCTGGAACTGGAGGAGGAAGCCGAGCCTGTCGTAACTCCCGAAGAAACAGTGGTGATACAGATAAAGCTCGATGTCCCCATCCTGCCCGACAGGCACATCACCTACGAGCTGGTGAAGGTCGACGGCGTCTGGAAAATCTGCGCCTCGGAAGAGCTCTAGGCAGAATAGCTGCTTCTTTTAAGCCGTATTCCCCGTCTTCACCCAGCGCGTGTGCCAAATCAGTATCGGGATAGCGATAAGCAGCACGATTATGCCTATCACCTGAGCCTGTTGCAAGCCGAAGAGGAAGGACGTCCCATCCCGCAGGAAACCGACGCCCACTCGCCACAATGAATATAGACTTAGATAAATGAGGAATAGAGAGCCTTCAGGCTTAAAGTGCCCTCTCAGCCTGAGCAAGACGACAAAGCCTATGAGGCAAAAGATAATCTCGTAGGGCTGGGTGGGGTGAAGGGCTACCCCCAGAGGGGCATAGCTTTGAGGATGAGTATAGACCACAGACCAGGGTAGCCAGGACGGTGCTTCGGCACCAAAGCAGCAGCCATTTATGGTGCAGCCTACCCTGCCTATCGCCTGAGCCAGTAGGACACCCGGCGCTATCAGGTCCATGACGTAACCGAAGCGGAAACGGCTGAACTTGCTGTAAATCCAGATAGCCAGGGTAGCCCCCAGAATCGCGCCCCAGATGGTCAGGCCCTCGAAACCCCAAAGCGGCCCCGGACTCCCGGCATAGACCCACCTATCGATAACATGGAGCAGCCGGGATATAATTATCCCTCCCGGAATAGCCACCAGGGCGGCGGTAAAGAGGTGGTCGTAGGAAATATTAGCCCCCTTCTTAATCTCCCAGAAGGCCCACAGCACCAGCACCAGCACCGCCAGGGCAACCATAATGCCGTACCACCTGACGCTAAACCCCGCTATGGCAAAGGCTATCGGGCTTATACTTATGGTAATCAAACTCTACCTCCAATCATCAGGAACATAATGCCCGAACAAAGCCCTCGGCGTCAAACGCCGCCATATCCTCCAGCCCGTCGCCAACGCCGACGAAGCGTATGGGTATCTTGAGCTCATCGCAGATAGCCAGCACTATGCCCCCCTTAGCCGTACCGTCCAGCTTGGCCAGAAAGATGCCGGTTACCCCCACCGCCTCGGTGAAGTGCTTAGCCTGGGTCAGGCCGTTCTGGCCGGTGGTGGCGTCCAGCACCAGTATTACTTCGTGCGGAGCGCTGTCGTCAATCTTAGCCGCCACCCGCTTGATCTTTTTCAGCTCCTCCATCAGGTTGAACTTGGTGTGCAGCCGGCCCGCGGTGTCGATAATAACCTCGTCAGCGTTGCGGCTGCGCGCCGCCTCCAGGGCGTCAAAGACCACCGCCCCGGCATCCCCACCCGGCTTGTGGGCGACGACATCGACGCCGACTTCTCCGGCCAGCTTCCTGAGCTGGTCGATAGCCGCCACCCGGAAGGTATCCGCCGCCACCAGAATAACATTCTTTCCCTCTTTTTTAGCCCTGTAAGCCAGCTTGGCGATAGAGGTGGTCTTGCCACCGCCGTTAACGCCCACCACCATAACGACTTTGGGCGGTGATTGAGGAGCCAACGGCGGAGCATCGATATCAAGGATTTTGACCATCTCCTGCTGCAGGGCATCGCGCACCGCCGAGCCTTCGCTGAATTTTTCCTCTCTGGCTCTCTGCTTCACCCTTTCCAGCAGTTTTTCGGTGGTGCTAAATCCCACGTCGGCCGAGATAAGCAGCTCTTCCAAATCCGCCCACACCGTTTCGTCAACGGTGGCGCGGTCAAAGAGACTCATCGCCCGCTTGAACCAGCCATCGCGGCTCGGTTTTAAGGCTCGCTCGATATCGGCCAATCTTACTCCTTGTTTCCCAACAACCCCTCCAGTAATACCTGGGCTGCCTTCTTATCCAGGGGCTTATTATTATTGCCGCACTTGGGCGACTGAACGCAACTGGGGCAGCCGTCCTCGCAGGGGCACTCCTCAATCGCCTTCAGTGTAGTTTGCCATAATTCCTCGACAAGGTCAAAACCCTTCTCGCTGATGCCGATGCCGCCAGGATAGGCGTCGTAGATAAATATCTGGGGCTTGCCCGTGTCGGGGTGGAGGGGGGTGGAAACGCCGCCGATATCGTTGCGGTCGCAGAGGGCGAACATGGGCAGGATGCCGATGGCGGCGTGCTCGACGGCGTGCAAACCGCCGGCAAAGTCGAGCCCGAAGTCGTCCTTGTCCACCCGCTTCACCGTCTTGGGGGGCAGGTCGAACCAGAGGGCGATAGTGGGAAAGTGTTGTGGGGGGAGGTCGAGGGGCTCTTCGCCGATGACCTCCTCGGTGAACTGCGCCTTCTTCTTGTAGCCGACTACCCGCGTGGTGACCTCGACCTCGCCCAGATAGACCTTGGTCCCGCGACAAGCCTTGTCCTTTATTACTTTAATGATATGAAGGTCGGTGAGCTCCTTATCCTGAGTGTAGTAGTTGACCTCAACCAGCTTGGCGTAGGCGGTGCGCGCCGAGAGGTCGAGCTCCTCGACGAGATAGGACTCCCCCTGGTGCAGGTAGATGGCGCCGGGAAAGATGAAAAACAGGGCCGTGCTGGAATCTATGGTCTCTATAAGCGCGCCGCTGGAGCTGTCGATGATAGCGTAGTTCTCCCCAAAAGCGGCACGGATGTTAACGCCCTGGGCAGGGTAGGCGATGGAGGGCGTCACGTGCCAGCGCCCCTTTAGCTCCCGCAGCAGCTCCTGCTCCTCTAATTCTTTTATCTCCGTAGCTAATGCTGAGCCGAAGAATTCCTCGTCCATATCGGTCAGGGGCAACTCCCAGGCGGCGCAGAGGAGGTGGGCGCGCAATATGTAGGGATTATCGGGGTTGACCAGGGCGTTTTCGAAGCTCTTGCCGAAAAAAGACTCGGGGTGGCGCATAAAATACTGGTCGAGGGGGTTATCCAGCCCGATGAGAAAACTCAGGGATTTTTCCTTACCCCGCCCGCTTCGGCCCGCCTGCTGCCAGGTGCTGGCGATACTCCCCGGATAGCCGGTGAGCACCGTTGCCTCCAGGTCGCCGATGTCTATGCCCAATTCTAAAGCCGTAGTCGCCACCACTCCGGTAAGCTGGCCGCTGAAAAGCTCCCGCTCTATTTTACGCCTTTCCTCGGGGAGATAGCCCGCCCGATAGGGCTTTATTTTCTTGGGCAGAGCGGAGTCGATTTCAGCCAGCTTGCGCCGCGTATAGTTATAGATAACCTCGGTTAGCTGGCGGGTGCGGACGAAGGTCAGGGTGCGGATATTCTGGTTTATCAGCTCGGCGAAAAGGTTAGACGCCTCGCCGTTAGCGCTGCGGCGCACGCTCCTCGCCGAGTCTATAATCGGCGGATTCCAGAAGACGAATTCCTTACCGCCGTGGGGAGAGCCGTCATTATCGACCACGCTGAAGGGCAAACCCGCCAGCTTTTCGGCGTGCTCGCCGGGGTTGGCGATAGTCGCCGAGCAGCAGATAAACTGGGGGTTGGAGCCATAGGAACGGCAGAGCCGCCGCAGGCGGCGGAGCACATCGGCCACGTGGGAACCGAAGACACCGCGGTAGCTGTGGGCTTCGTCCACCACCACGTATTTCAGGCGGCGCAGCAGCCTCGACCACTGCTGGTGGTTGGGCAGTATGCCCACATGGAGCATATCGGGGTTGGTCAGTATCAGCCGCGCCCGCCTTCTGATGTCCCCCCGTTCCGCCTTGGGGGTATCGCCGTCGAAGGTGGCGAAATCCCCCGTCTGTAAAATGCGGGGGTGGAACAGCTCCCATAAGGTGCGCAGCTGGTCCTGAGCCAGGGCTTTGGTTGGGAAGAGGTAGAGGGCGCAGCTGCCTTTCTCGGTCAGGATTGCCTCCACAACGGGAACGTTATAGCAAAGCGTCTTGCCGCTGGCCGAGGAGGTAGCCACCATCACGTTCTTGCCCTGGCGGGCGTGGTTTATGGCTTGGGCCTGATGGGTGTAAAAGGGCAATAAGCCATGCTTGCCAAGCTGTTCTTCCAAGGCGGCTTCCAGGGGCTGAGCTAACTCGGCGCACCTGGCTTTACGGCGGGGGATAGGCTCCTGATGAGCTATCTGACCGCTATAAGCGGGTTGAGTGGCAAGATGATGCAGAAAGGCAGCGGTATCCACTGTTAGCCCCGCTTAACTAACGGGGAGAATCTCAATCTCATAGTCCAGTATCTCTATCTCAAAGCGGCCGTTGACGATAAAATCCAGCGCCTTGGACAGGACTTCGTTGGTGTATCGTTTGTTATTGCTGACGCAGCTAATGCCCAGGGTCGCCAGCTGCCAGAGGTCGTTGTCGCCCACTTCCGCCACAGAGACATTGAACTTGCCCCTGAGGCGGGTAATAATGGACTTCAGTATCCGCCGCTTACCCTTAAGCGACAGATTTTCGGGGAAGCGGAGCTGAACCCGACAGGTCCCGACATTCATGGTATATATAGCTGGTAGCTATAAAACGAAGGCTTAACCGCCTTCTCTTTGCTTAGCGTAACACTCCTTGCAATAGACCGGGCGTCCCTCTCTGGGCTCAAAAGGCACGGTGGTTTCGACGCCGCACTCGGCACAGGTTACGGTGAACATCTGCCGCGGCTGCTTGTAATCACCAAAGCGCTCTTTTCGCTTTGCCGCCCGGCACTCCGGACAACGAGAGGGCTCGTTTTGCAAACCGTGAGACTGGTAAAACTCCTGCTCACCGGTGCTGAAAACGAACTCCTGTCCGCAGTCGCGACATACGAGGGTCTTTTCTTCCAGAGCCATTTACTGCTCCTCCTCATATTTTGTTAGTCCCTTGTCGTGGTTGCAGTCTCCTGGCTCTAAAACCCTTTGTCGGACCTATAGCTTGTAATACCATTTACCCCGAGGGCGCCCTGAAAGACAGGACTCAAGCTGGGAAGCAACACTTAACCAAGGTTTCGACTACAGCCACAACTATAACTACTATTTTTTGCAAAGTCAAGCAGGCATAATTTGTAACCCGCTAAATTTACAGTCGCCACTGGTTATGTTATAATCGGTTGATTCAGAGTATAATCCATACCGGATAAAATGAAGCGGGAACAGAGGGGTTATAAACTTGGAAAAAGAGAAAAAGACCGAAATCATAGGCAAATTCGGGCTCCGTGAAGGAGATACGGGCTCTACTGAAGTTCAGATAGCCTTGCTCACCGAAAGGATAAATCAGTTGACCGGGCACATGATGGCAAATCGGCATGATTACCACACGCAACGGGGGCTGCTTAAGCTGGTCGGACAGAGAAGAAGGCTACTCGCCTACTTGAGCCGAGAAGATGTCGGCCGATACCGCAGCCTGATTGCCCGGCTCGGTCTACGTAAGTAAATTTGGGGAGAGGCTATTGATATCACCTAATTCTTTTGAGTGTGAGGTCGGTGGTAGAAAGCTTACTATCGACACCGGAAAGCTGGCCGGACAGGCGGCCGGGGCGGTAACCGCCCGCTACGGGGATACCGTAGTCCTGGTCACCGCCTGCACCAGCGACGCGCCCCGTGAAGGGATAAATTTTCTGCCCCTGACCATCGACTACGAGGAAAGGCTCTACGCCGCCGGCAAGATTCCGGGCGGCTTTATCCGCCGGGAGGGACGTCCCAGCCAGGAAGCAACCCTGGCCAGCCGCCAGACTGACCGCCCCATACGCCCGCTGCTGCCCAAGGAATGGCGCAATGACATCCAGATTATCATTACCGTCCTTTCCGCCGACCAGGAAAACGACCCCGACATACTGGCCGTTATCGGCGGTTCGGCGGCTTTATCCATCTCGGAGGTGCCCTTCGCGGGCCCGATAGGCGCGGTTCATATCGGCTATATCGACAACGAGCTTATCTTGAACCCAACCCTGGCCCAGCTTGAGGACAGCCAGCTCGACATGGTCGTCGTCAGCACCAAGGAAGCGATAGTGATGGTGGAGGCCGGCGCCAGAGAGGCACCCGAGGATATCGTGCTCAAGGCGATAGAGCTGGGGCACCAGACCAACCAGGATATTATCAAGCTTCAAGAGCAGCTCCAGCAAGCCTGCGGCAAGCCCAAGCTGGAAGCGCCGAAAAGCGAGGTCAACCCCGAGGCGCTGGCGGCAATCGCGCCCATAGTTGACGAGAAGCTGGCCCCGGCCCTGAAGCAGCCGGAGAAGTCACAGCGAGAAGACGCCATCAGCAGCCTGAAGAAGGAGCTGGTGGAGAGCTTTGGCGAGACATTCGCCGAAGAGGATATATTGAACGCCCTGGAGAGCCGAACCAGGAGTGAAATAAGAGGCCTCCTCCTCGATAAGGGGGAGCGTATCGACGGGCGGGGTATAGATGAAGTCAGGCCCATCAGCTGTGAGGTAGGGCTTTTGCCCCGCACCCACGGCTCGGCCCTGTTTACCCGGGGACAGACCCAGGTCCTGACCATTACCACGCTGGGCTCCGTCGGCAAGGAGCAGCCGCTCGACGGACTGGGCATCGAGGAAAAGAAACGATTCATCCACCACTATAACTTTCCCCCCTTCTCCGCTGGCGAGACCAAGCGCATCGGCTCGCCGGGGAGGCGTGAAATCGGGCACGGCGCTCTGGCGGAGCGAGCCATCGAGCCGATACTGCCCAAAGCCGAGGACTTCCCTTACACCATCCGCCTCGTCTCCGAGGTCTTGAGCTCCAGCGGCAGCACCTCTATGGCCAGCGTCTGCGCTTCGAGCCTGTCGCTTATGGATGCGGGCATACCGACCACAGCCGCCGTCGCCGGCATCGCCATGGGGCTGGTCAGCGGTGAGGACGGCAAATACGTCGTTCTGACCGACATCCAGGGCATAGAGGATAACTACGGGGACATGGACTTTAAGATAGCCGGCACGTCCAAGGGCATCACTGCCATGCAGATGGACACCAAGCTCAAGGGCATAAGCCTAGAAATGATGGGCAAGACCCTGCCTCAAGCCCGCCAGGCCCGGCTGTCCATCCTGGAAACGATGCAAAAGACCATCAGCGCCAGCCGTCCTGAGCTCAGCAAATACGCGCCCAGGATGTACAAGATAACCATCGACCCGGAGAAAATCGGCGCCGTCATCGGCACCGGCGGCCGGACGATAAGGGCGATTATCGAGGAAACCAAGACGACCATCGATGTCGATAACGACGGCACGGTTATTATCGGCTCGCCTAACGAGGAATCCGCCCGCAAGGCTATCGATATCATTGAAAGCCTGACCAAAGAGGTAGAGGTCGGCACCACCTACACGGGAAAGGTGTCGCGGATATTGAACTTCGGCGCTATGGTGGAGATTCTCCCCGGCAAAGAGGGGCTGGTCCACATCAGTGAGCTGGAGGACTACCGTGTAGACAAGGTCGAGGACGTGGTTAAAATCGGCGACGAGGTAACGGTTAAGGTTATCAACATCGACGATATGGGACGGGTAAACCTGTCACGACGGGCGCTCTTCGAAAAGCAATCCGGCGCGCCCGGAGATAAGCCGCAGGGTGAGCCCTCTAAAGACTACCCCTTCCGCTCACAGCGCGATTCCCACCCTCCCCAAAATAAAGGCGGCTTCCACAATCGGGGGCCCGACAGAGGACGCCGGCGGTGAAGCCGATAAGGGTAGCCGTTCACGGCGCGCTGGG
>CAYQPY010000038.1:0-8578 GCA_964419705.1 uncultured Dehalococcoidales bacterium | reverse complement strand
GCCGAAGCCGACCGTCTTGTTATGATTCACAACGGCAAGCTGGTATTCGCCGGAGAACTTACGGATATTATGCAGAGAGCCTGTGATTCCGTCTATGCGGCGCCGGAAAATCCGGCGGATTTACCACTGCTTACCAGACTCGTCATTGATGCTGGTCATCTGTTCCGCCAGGAGGAAGATGCTATTGTCATCGTTGCCCCGAAGGAGTGGAGCGCCGACCTTAATCGGTTGGCCGGGTCTAAAGGGATTAACCTGCGGGAATTGCGACCCCAGTGTGAATCCCTCGAAGATATATTTCTGAGCATGACGCGTGGTGAGGTTGCTGAATAATGAACCGCGTATTTTCATCCGAGTGGCTCAAGATTGCGCGGCCGGCCACCGTATTGGGTTGGATGGCGCCGGTAGTGCTATTTGCTTTTATGGGCACCATGTTCAATTTTATGGATGCCGCCACATCCGCCGGTGAATTTCGCGGGCCCTTTGGCATCGCGCCGGGGGCGGAGCAATTGGCAGCACCGGATGGATGGATAATAGGTATTCATTCCGCTTCATCGTTTATCGGTTTAATTGCACTGGCCATATTCGCCACCAACATGGCCCGTGATTATGAAAAGGGTACCATCAGGATTCTTCTTGTCATGGAACCCAACCGTTTTCGACTTTTTTTTGGAAAGCTGCTCACGTTATCTTCCTTTGTCGTTCTTATAACCGCCGTGGCGACTGTAGTAACAATGCTGGCTTCCCTGGCGCTGGCGCCCGGCGAAAATATCCCTGTGAGTGCTTGGTTTAGCTGGCAGGGATTACGCGAGTTGTTAATTGGCTTTGCCAATATCTCTCTGGCGACTATTATCTGGGGACTTATCGGCGGCGTGCTGGCAATAACGACGCGCTCGGCCGCAATTTCCATATCCGCTGGAGTGGGATTCCTGCTGATATTTGAGTTACTGATAGCGAATTTTGTAGAGGCTGTCGGTAACAAACTTCCCGCCACGGTTCTCGGTGCGCTGGCATCAGGTGGCACGTTTATTATTGATTACCCAACAGCGATTCTACTTTCTCTAGCCTACGGCGCGGCCAGTATTATCGTTGCTTCCTTGATTTTTGTTCGACGTGATGTGACTGATTAGCCTATCCGGGCTATAGTTCTTAGTTATTTAGGAATAATACTCAAAGCCTTTTTTCCGGTGGAATCGTTATAGTACAAGACTATCAAACATATCGATGTTCGTACAGTGGTAATAAGAAAGTAGATTGTGACCCGTCGGTGATGAAGTCTTCAATACCAGGTAGTGTAGCCTCACATTGCACCTTTTAGCGTTTTGTTTAATCGACTACCGGTTGAAGTATTTATCGTAGGATAATCCACTTGACAAAAGCCGTAAGCAGTGGTAACGTGATAATGGCTCTGAAACTTCAGGGCCATTGGTATTTTAGGAGAGGCTGTCGACCTGATTTTTCAACCAACGTCAACCTGATTCGTTAAAAATTGAATAGTTTTTAGACCGATTCCAGCTACGAAAACACCCTGAAAATCGGAAAAATGTTAACCTGACTTTTAATCAGGGTGTCACAGGTTCGAGACCTGCACTGTGTCGCAGGTTCAGGACCTGCACGGCCTACCAAAGCTAAACCCCCGCGTGTATTGACAAGATACACCAGCATGCCTTATTATTACGACCAGGTGCAAAAGCGATGAGTTGCATTGCCACATTCAAGAGAAAGGGATTCAGGCTGACTCCGCAGCGCAAGCTGATTCTGGATATCATCCATGACGCTGAGGAGCACCTCACCACCGACACTCTCATCAGCCATGTCCAGTCGAGAATGCCGGGGGTACACAAGTCGACCATATACCGCACCCTGGAGCTGCTGGAAGAGAATGGCTGCGTTTATAAGAGCGCGCTGGGCAACCAGTTTATCTATCACCACCCCGAAGAGGGACATCACCACCACCTGGTCTGCACCAAGTGCGGCAAGTCCATAGACTGTGAGGAAGACCTCTTCGCCCCGGTGGAGAGGTCAATCGGGAAGGAATACGGCTTTCGCGTTGATTTCAAGCACGTGGTGATGAGCGGACTCTGTGAGGAGTGCCGCCGAAAGACCGGTTAGAAAGCCCATATATTTTTTTGCCCGTAAGGGGTGGGGCGACGGGGACTCTCGAGTTTTACGCCAACGGAGAGGACTTCGTGCGCCAGGGGTTCGTCTCCATGGATGGCTGGAGCATCCAGTTCGACCACGTCTACATAACCCTGGCCGATATCACCGCCTACCAGACCGACCCTCCCTACGACCCGACCACGGCAGCTTCCATTAGCGGTGATGTAACCGTCGGTATTGACGGAAGCTACACCATAGACCTGGCTGAGGGCGGCGCCGACGCCCCGCGGATACTGGTGGGAACGATTTCAGACGTGTCCGTGGGCCATTACAACTTGATTGACGAGGGGAAAATAGTCGCCGACGGCGACCCACGGAAAATCATGGGCGATGAGCTGCTGATGGAAGCCCACGGCCAGGAGAAACCCCTCTCCCTTATCCCCCACCAGATACCGCACCATTAGGCATTCTTTATCGATGGGCCGCCGTCAGGTAAACGATAATATCCCCTACATTCGTCCCCGTGTCCCCGGTGACTATCAACGAATTCCCAATCTTTTCCAGCAAGGTATTGCTGTCGCATCTTGTAATATAGGCTTCTATGTCTAATTTCTTATCCCTTGCTGTTTCGAGCGAGTCCCGGTCGACGATAGCCCCGGCGACGTCGGGCAGAAAATCGGAGCCGTCGCTGCCAATACTGGCTACCAGCCACGGGCCGGGGTAATCCGCCATCGCCAACAGCGAGACGGCGGCATAGTGCTGGTTCCGGCCTCCCCTGCCCGCCTTAGGGGGCAGCTTGATGGTTGTCTCGCTGCCGATGAGCAGGATATTATATCCCGCGTATTTGTGCTTTAATATCTCCCGGGCTCGGGAACGGGCAACTTTAGCGGTGTCGCCCGTCTGCTGGCTGGTTATGATATGGGGGCTAAAGCCAAGCTCCTTAGCCTTAGCTGCCATCGCCTCCAGAGCCAGCTTGTTGTCGCCGATTATGTAGTTATGGCAGTTGTTCAGCGTCTTGGGCGTCTCGGGCGCTTCGCCCTGTTGCCCTTTCTCGATAAAGCCTATTACGTTTTTCGGGGCTCTGGCCAGTAGATTATACTTATTTAATACGCTATAGGCATCGGCGAAGGTGGAGGGGTCGGGGGTAGTGGGGCCGGAGGCGATGGTGGCCAGGTCGTTGCCGATGACATCGGACAGTATCAACGAAATAACCCTGGCCGGAGCGTAGAATTTACTTAAGCCTCCACCCTTGACCCGTGAAAGGTGTTTTCTCACGATGTTGATTTCCTCTATCTTCGCCCCCGAGCCGATAAGAAGCTCGGTGATTGCCTGCTTATCTTTTAAGCTCACCCCCTCCACAGGGTAAGGCATAAGCGCCGAACCGCCGCCCGAGAGCAGGCAGATGACGATATCCTTTTCCCCTATAGAGTAGCGCTCTTTGAGAGCCAGCATTTCGCTCACGCCGCTGACGCCGCGCCGGTCGGGGGTGGGGTGGCCGGCAATTAAAGTCTTAATCTTTTGCGTCTTGACCCGCCCGCCCTTAAAGTTGACCACGCCATCGGTTATGTTTTCGGCGCCGATAATACCCTCCAGCGCCTGTGCCATAAGCCCGCTGGCCTTGCCGCCGCCGACAACGAATATACCGTTCGTGGCTGACAGGGAGAAGCTGTCGCCCTCTATCGTAATGGTGTGGTGGGGGGCATCGTAGCTGACGGCCGCCCTCATTATATTCGGGGGGAGAACGCGCTTAATGCCCGCCTCAATAATCGGCAAGACCCTGTCTCTCGGCTCGGTGGTAGCCAGTTCGTGGCGGTTTTTAATAATCATCGCCCCCTTATCATACACCAACCCCCTGCCCCGTGAAACCGATCCTGAGCCGGAGCTTGACGCCAGCTATAGATAACCCCTAAAATTGCCTCAGGGCTAGTGGCGGCGGTGGAACTTCAAAGAAAGGAAACCAGCGTACTACTATGGCGGATGCAACGTGGCAAAATTACAAAGAAACGAAGCATTCCAGACCGTCCCCGCTAAAGGGTATCCGCGTACTTGAGGTCTGTACCCTGCTTCTGGGCCCGGCCGGCCCCGGTTTTCTGGGCGAGATGGGCGCCGAGGTCATCAAGTGCGAGTTTCCCCCTATGGGCGATACCTGCCGCGACCTGACCCCCTTCGGCTATCTGTTCCGTGAGCAGGGCCCGTCTTTCGCCCACATGAACACCAACAAATACTGGCTGGGGCTGGACCTGCACACGAGCGAGGCGCAGGAAGTGTTTCGAGAGCTTGCCGCCAAGGCTGATATCATCGAAAACAACCTGAGACCGGGAGTGATGGAGAGCTGGAATATCGGCTACCGTCAAATCAGGGAAATCAACCCCGACATTATCTACCTGGCCAAGAACGGCTTCGGCCAGTGGGGACAGTATGCCATGGAGAACCGCCCCTCCAACGACGGCGCTTCGCAGGCGTTTTCCGGCTATGCCTGGCTTTCCAGCTTCCCCGGCCAGCCGCCGCTGAAGAGCCGCCTTTATATCTGCGACAACTATGGGGCATTGATGGGGGAGTTGGCGGTACTGGCCGCTCTCCACCATCGGGAAAAGACGGGAAAGGGGCAGTTCATTGAGCTGTCACAGAGCGAAGCCATTATGCGGGCGATGACCTGGGTCTGGCCCTACCAGCAGCTTACGGGCAAGGTAGCCATGCCCGCCGGTAACCGGGACGTATCCATCTGCCCCGCCGACACTTTCTACTGCGCCGACGACAGCTTCGTGGCTATAGCCGCGCCGGCCCCGGATGAATTCAAGGGCCTGTGCACGGCCATGGGCAGACCGGAACTGGCCGACGACCCCCGCTTTAAGGACCACCTCACCCGACTCAAGGATGATAACGCCAGGGCAATCCTCAAAATCATTGCCGACTGGGCGAGAACCAAGACCGCGAAAGAGCTCGAGGGACTGGCGGAAAAGCACGGCTTCGCCGCCAGTCACGTCTATAACACCAAGGAAGTGGTGGAGGACAAGCACTTCCAGGCGCGAGGCTTTATGACCAAGGTCAACGACGCCATCCTCGGCCAGTACCTCGACCATGAGTTCCCGGTGATGATGTCCCAAAGCCCGCCCAAGGTCGAGTGGGGGGTCAGGGCGGTGGGCTTCGACAACGAATATATAATGACCGAGGTCCTGGGTAAGAGCGAGGCTGAAATCAAGCATCTGTACGAGTGCGGCGCCCTGGGTAAATGGGCCGACGTGCCGACCCGCCGCCCCCCGACAGACTGGGACGGCAAGTCCGGGCTGAGAACGCCGCTGGACCTATCATCGTTTGCACGCAAGGCGCCCCCCTCTAAGCAGAAGAAGGCGGCTCTTAAAGAGCAAGCTGCCTTCCTGGCCTTGATAAGGGAAAAAGATGACCCTGTCATCGCCTACACCCGGCCCGAGGCTCTGGACGATATAACCGTCCTCGACCTGAGCTACAAGAGCTACGCCGGCTGCTACTGCTCCTCGATGCTGGCCGAGCTCGGGGCTAAAGTACTGCGGATAGAGCCGCCGGAGGGTGATTTCATCAGGACCTGCACCCCCTACGGAATGCTGCATAAGGGCGAGGGGCTTAACTACCTGACCGAGGGCAGAAACAAGCACCACATTACCCTCAACCTGAAAGAGGCGAAGGGCAGAGAGATACTTAAAAAGCTGGCCAGTAAGGCCGACGTGCTCATAGAAACCTACAGTCCCGGGGTCATGGATGGGTGGGGTATCGGCTACGAACAGTTAAAGAAGCTTAATCCGAAGCTGGTCTTCGCTTCCATAACCGGTTTCGGGCAGTTCGGGCCCATGAGCCGCAACCCGATGCCCGACTACGATAATATCGCCCAGGCACGGTCCGGGGTGCAGTCGGCGACGGGAGAGGTTATGCCCGAGGGTAAGAGCTATGACGAGTGCCCCTGGGCGGTGCCCACCAAGGCCGGACCCTGGATAGCCTGGGAGCAGCCGGGGACATTCATGGCCGTCGGCATTCTGGCGACATTGTACTGGCGAAATATGAGCGGCCGGGGACAGGCGCTGGACGTGGCTACGGCCGAGGCTTACGCCCGCTTTGACGACTACGCCGCGCTGTGGTACCAGGAGACAGGAATTATCTGTGAGCGCTTCGGCAGCCTGGATACCGCAGGCTGGCTCTACTGCTTCGCGCCGACCAGGGACGGCGCCGTTTTTCTGGGGGGCTTAAGGCTGGAGATGTGGCAGGCTTTTGCCGATATGCTGGGTAAATGGGACGAGTGGGACGCCGCCAGCTGGACTACCCTGCAGGTCTTTATGTGTAAAGACGAGCAATTGAAGTGGGCGCCCAAGGTCTTTGCCGAGACGCGCAAATACACCAATGATGAGCTGGTAGCCATGTCGATAGAGTATTCCCAGAAGGGTCGCTTAGCCCCCATTACGCCGGTGGTGGCGCCGGTCTGTTCTCCCCTGGAGCCGATGAAGGACGCCAACTGGTTGGACAGGGGAATGTTCACCCCGGTTAAAGACCCGATTTACGGAGAGGTTGTTGTAGCCCAAGCGCAGCACAAGATGACCAAAACGCCCATCAGGACGAAGTGGGTCTGCCAACCCGTGGGCCATGAAAACGAGAGCATCTATAAAGAGTATATGGACTTTTCCCCGGCCAAGTTAGACGAATTGCAACAGGCGGGTATAATATAGTTAAGGACGATAATGGATTTAGCTAATCTGGTGGTACTTATCAGGGGTGGTGGGGAGGTAGCCAGCGGGGTGGCTCATAAGCTGGCGCGCGCCCGCTTCCGTGTCTGTATGACGGAGACCTCCCAGCCTTTAGCCGTCAGCCGCGGGGTTGCCTTCTGCGAGGCTGTATATGACGGGGAAAAAGAGGTGGAGGGAATAACGGCTAAAATGGTGGAATCACCGAGCCAGATTGCTGGGGTATGGCGCCAGAACAAGCTACCTATCATCGTCGACCCTGATGCCCTGGTAAAAGACATGCTTAAACCCGTGGTGCTGATTGACGCCCTGATGGCCAAGCAAAATCTGGGGACGAAGATTAGCGATGCCCCACTGGTCATCGGGTTGGGGCCGGGCTTCCAGGCGAGAGAGGATGTCCACGTGGTGGTGGAGACCAATAATAGCGAGCGCCTGGGCAGGGTAATCATGTCCGGTAAAGCGGAAGCGGACACCGGAATCCCCGTCGCCGTCGGCGGCCTGACCGCGGAGAGGGTGCTGCATTCCCCCAGCGATGGCCAGTTTCAGACCGACAGGGAAATCGGCGACATGGTGGCGGCGGGTGATATAGTGGCTTCGGTGGCGGCCCAGCCCCTCAAGGCGGAGATAGGCGGCGTGGTGCGGGCTCTACTCAGGAACAGGACGATGGTGGGTAAGGGAGCCAAGCTGGGCGAGATTGACCCCTCGGGGGACAGGGAAGCCTGCTACACCATCAGGCCGCGGGTGAAGGCGATTGCGGGCGGAGTTTTAGAGGCGATAATGATGCGCTTTAATGTTTAGAGGAGAGTGATGACCGATATTTACCAGGAAATTGTCAGAATTAAGGAAGAAGGCCAACAAGCGGCGCTGGTCACTGTAGTCTCCACCTCTGGCTCCACGCCCCGAGAAGAAGGCGCCAAGATGCTGGTTAAGCCCGATGGCGCTATCGTCGGCACCGTCGGCGGCGGCACTTTAGAAGCCCAGGTCATTGACGAAGCTATCAAGGTAATAAAGCAGGGCAAGCCCAAGCACTTGCACATGAGGCTGACGGCTAAGGAAGCCGGAGAGGCAGGGATGATATGCGGCGGCAACCTGGAGGTGTTTATCGAGCCTATCCTGACGACACCCACCCTGTATATCTTCGGCGGCGGTCATATTTCGCTACCCCTATCAATGATAGGCAAGCTCCTCGGCTTTAAGATTGCCGTTATCGATGACCGTGCCGATTTCGCCAGCGCCGAGAGGTTCCCCGAAGCTGATATTCTCCTGGCCGATGACTTTACCAATACTTTCCCTAAACTAAAGATAGACAAGACGAGCTACATCGTGATTGTTACCCGCGGCCATCAGTATGACGAGTTGGTGCTAGGTTGGGCGCTGGGCACTCCGGCCAAATATATCGGCATGATTGGCAGCAAGACCAAGGTCAAGACGACATACTCTCACCTGCTGGCTAAGGGAGTGTCCAAAGAGAAGCTGGACAGCGTCCACTCCCCTATCGGGCTGGAGATAGAGGCTCAGGCTCCCGAGGAGATAGCCGTCAGCATTATGGCGGAGATAGTAAAAGTCCGCCGTTCCGATTAAGTCCTCAACGCACTACGCACTTCAACGCTTTCATCAGGAGTATCCACTACTCTAGCCTGGTGGACAATTGGCAATGCCTCAAGCCAGGGTCTTGACAAACGACCTAAATGAGGGCTAGACTAAAAGCCCGTATTATCGTAATTTAAAATTTTTTATTTGCATTGTGTTAAGTTGATGTGGTTTTTATTGTTGTTGTT
>CAYQPY010000037.1:0-8633 GCA_964419705.1 uncultured Dehalococcoidales bacterium | reverse complement strand
GTTCCAGGGGGCGTATGACCACCCCCCGGAACCCCGTTACCTAACCTTGTAGAGCGCTATGCTCTAGCTGTTACTTCATCGAAATGTCCGCGAAAGCGTCGTAAATGCTCATCCAAGAAGCCCAGCCCATGTCACCGACCTTGTCTCCTGCGACCATCAGGTCATATGACAAACAGATGCCAAAGTTTATGAATAGTTCATCATGTACGTAGGCCGAGAACTCGGTGAAGTACTGCTCGCACAGATCGGGGTCAGGCTCATTGACCGCTTTGTGAAAGAGCTCCTCCGCATAAGTGTCGACACTGGTGCTGTGTGCGCCGCCCGGACAGTACATGTTGAATGAGTGGTACACGTTGGTCGGCCAGTTGTTGCCGTATACCCACGGGATAACGGCGCCGATATTATTGCCTTCCGGATCCACTGAGCCGAAGAAGAACAAGCCGAGCATCTCAAAGGCGTCGACCATGGTTATATTGGTCTCAATGCCGGCCGCTGTCCAGTAGCCCTGGAGTATTTGGAATAAGTCAGGCGTATATCCGGTGCCGACCTGGACGTATATCTGGATTACCGGGTCATCGAAAGCGTCCGGATAGCCAGCTTGCTCCAGTAAATCCTGGGCCATAGCTAAATCGTACGTTTCAGCCTCCCAATCATCACCCCATCCGAACATACCGGGGTAATGGAAGAACCGTCCTCCCGGTTCGGCATAATCATGGAAAAAGGTTTCGCTGATCTCCTCGCGGTCGATAGCATAGGATAAAGCACGGCGAACCCTTATGTCCGAAGTCGGTCCATCCGTCAGCCAGGTACCGGGCATAATAACGTTAGAGCCACTGGGGACGTCGGCTTTTATTGTTCTCCAACCCTCTTCTCCCAGCTCGATGGCTCGGTCAAGGGTGATGCCGGTGATGATGTCAACCTCGTCTCGCTTGAGCATGGCAACCTGTGTGGCTTCCTCAGGCACCACATATTGAATGAGCCTCTCGAAATGGGGTACCGTGCGCCAGTGGTCTGGGTTGGCTTTCATTTCAATATAATCACCCGAAACGAACTCAACGAACTCCCAGGGCCCGCTGCCGATGGGGTTCTCCTTGAAATAGTCCCAACCGTTCGTCTCAATATAGTCCTTGGGCAGAATCCGCGTGGACGCAAAACTCATTATCAGCGGATGCTCGGGCACCAAGGTCTTATAGACATAAGTGTTTTCATCAGGGCAATAGTGGCTATCGAAGTTGTAGCGCAACCAATTTGACCATGGGTTCGTTGACGCTTCGTCCTGCATGTGCTCTATGGAGAACAAGAAGTCGGCGGAAGTCACCGGGTCGCCGTTGTGGAAGTAAACGTCGCCACGAACGTCAAATGTCCAGGTTAACCCGTCCTCGCTCACAGTCCAGCTTTCAGCAAGTGCCGGAACGAAATCGAGGTTCTCGTCCCACGTCACCAGCGGGTCATACAGAGACCAGCCAAAGAATGACTCACCCTCGATGTAGTCGAAGGTTTCATAGGAAAAACTGGGCATGGAGACACGCAGGACGCTGCCGGGCTCCGGTCCCTTGTCGCCACAACCGCTGAGACACACCCCGGCTAATAGGATAACCACTAAAGGGATAAATAAAAGTTTCTTCACGTTAAATTTCACCTCCTTATGGATTGTCCAGAGAATATTTTTGTCCACTACGTCATGTTTGCCTCCTTTCCCTAAATTAAGAGCATTCGGTTTTAAAGCGCGATTATTAGCTTTAAAATTTGGGGGGCAGCTTCTATTCTAATGTGAAGACTACTGCTTTGAGCTAAGCCCAATTATACTCCCATTACTTAGCTTGTCAATAGTTAGAAAAACGACTTAGGCTCACCGTTACCGGTGAGCCTATATTCACAGCGACATAGGGCTATACAAGCCCTCGGATTCTAGCCACGGGTATGGCTTATGCGCTCAATAGGCACCATATTCCTTAGCCGCTTCCATCACGGCGCGCAGGTTATCCGGGTTCCCCTCATCCAAGGCTGCTCCCCCGGTTAATATATAACCGCCGCCTTTAGCGCAGGTTTCAATAAGCCGCTTGCAGCTTTCCTTGACCTCCTGGGGAGTACCGGTGAACAGCACCGTGACCGGAATATTACCGGCAATGCAGGCGGTATCGCCAAGGACCTTTTTGGCTTTAGCCATGTCCATCTTTTCGAACCACCATATCATTGAACTGCGGGGCATATCCTTGATAATCTCCAGCCGCGGTTCGTAGTCCCCCTCAGCAAATGGCATCGGCACCAGACCTTCGTTGATTAAGCCCATCAATACCTCCTTAAAGGTGGGCCAGTAGAAGGTCTCAAACTGCTCATTGGACATGAACCCGCCCGTCCCTTTATGCAGCGGCATCGCGATAATTGGGCATCCTGAGGCATCAGCCGCCATTACGGACTCATTAACAACGATGGGCACCAGCCTTTCCATAGCCGTCTTCAGCTTTTCGGGGCGCTTGAACATATCCATCATTATCCCGGCCGTTCCCCTCAACATATCGCCTATCATGTCATAGGGTGCCCCGTTCATGCCGCCCCAGATATTGGGATAACCGGCTTCCAGTGCCGCCTGGCCAACCTCCATAACCGCCGCCATCCACTTGCTGCATTCATCGGCGGCGGCAAAGAGGGCCTTATACGCCTTCTGAATCTCGGGGTCGCCGAACTGTGTAATATACCATACCGGTATGCCGACGAAGACCGTCATCGGGCCCAGTTTGCTAAGAGGGGCAAAAGCGCCCGCGGCGCGGGGCAGAAAGTACCGCAGCAGGTAATCGGCGGGGTCTCTGATGAGGTCGTCGTATTCCTCAGGCGGCATATATTCGCCTTCGACGAACTGGTAACTGGGAGATTTGTCGGCCAGTCCATGGCCCGGCCACTTCATCAACTTATAGTCAATCATCTCCATTGGTCTGCCAGGAAAGACGAGGGCGGGAGAGCCGAAAGAGTCCATATCGCCGAACTCGTTCATGAACTTCAACCACGAATTTTTCAGGGCGTCGTAATCATACATGACGTTCTTAAGCGTAGTGCCGGCAAAAGGTGCCGGGAAAAAGGCAACCGGCAGCATGACCGGCACGCGATCGGGTTCTTCCAGCTTGATGGCTTTGATGAAGCGGGTTACCCGTTCCTTATAAACCTTTTCCGCCTGGGGGGTGGAGAATTTTACCTCCGGCGAAAGCCACCGCTTAAACCGCTCCTCCCGTTTTTCCTGCCAGGATAGCTCTTCCCATTTCTTATCCATATTAATTGCCGCCTATCCATTTTTTAGCCAGGGAAACCGCCGCCATGGCATCCTTGCCGTAGGCATCGGCCCTGGCGTATTTCATAATCTCATCGTCCATCTGGCCGCCGCCAATCATTATCTTCATTTTGCCCCTGAGGCCCGCCGTCTCCAGAGCCTCCACCGTATCCTTCATAGCGTCAAAGGCGAGGGTTAAAAAGCCGCTTAAGCCCAGTACCGGGGCTGATGTCTCCTTCATCTTATCGACGAACTTCTCGACGGGGACGTCGACACCCAGGTTATGGACCTCGAAGCCGTTGACATTGAGCATAAAGTCTACGATATTCAAGCCGATATCGTGAATGTCGCCGGCAACGGTGCCGATAACCACCTGACCCAGGTGCTTGGTATCGCCCGACTGGACGAGGTGGGGCTTAACCAGCTCGGTTATTTGCTTGAGCAGCTCGCCGGAATAGACAAGCTCGGGAATGAAGTATTGCCCCTCGGCGAAGCGGTCACCGACAACTTCCATGGCTTTGCGGCTGTCTTGCAGGATAACCAGTGCCTCTTCGCCGGCCTCAAGCCTTTGCTTGGTTAGCTCAATGACCTTATCTTCTTCCAAGTCGGCTAGCAGAGTAATAAAGTCTTTAGGCATACGTTTATCCCCTTAGTTTATTAATAATCTATCCGGGCTAGAATGGGAAGGTGCAACCACGGCGAGTATACTAATGCCTGCGTAAAAAGTCAACAGTTATTCTACCTATTCCGCGACGTCCAGTCCCCACATCTTAAACAGGTCCTTGTAGAAGGGGGGCTGGGGGAAATCGGGTGTCATTTGCATGTTAAGGTGGCTATAGCCCAGCTTTATCTCTTCAAAGAAGCCTAGCCCCGTTACCAGCTCTTCCAGTTTAGCCGCCGGCACGGAAAGGATAATCTCGTCCTCCCCTGTCATCGCCCGCTCGTACTCACCGGGGTCGGGCAAGGTAATACGATATTCCCCGTTCTTTATGACAGGCACGACGGAGTAGACGCAGGAATCAATAGGGTCGAACTCGGATTTAACCAGGTTGCCCTCTTTATACTTAATCGCCAGCAGCAGACTGCGCAGTTGGGCGGTATTGGAATAGATGAGCACCATGTCCGGCTTAAAGCTGGCGGTTTTCAGGGGGGCGGTGAGAATACCGATGTACTTCCCCTGTTCGAAGCGGGGGAAATTCCGGGCAATCTTCTGGGCCGCCTTCATGTTCTCCACAATATATATCATCGGGGAGATGGTCTTTTCGTCGAGTGGGGGCACCAGCCCGTAGCCGATTAAGGGCGCCCAGCACCAGTTATCCTCTTTGAGCATGGCTATCGTCTCCCCCTTGCGACGGGTCAGGGCAAAGGCCTGGCACTGGGCGAGGTGATGGCCGCGGTCTCTCTTGGGCCTGATAGCTTCTTTGGGTATATCGGCTTCCTTTTCCAGCATCTTCACCGCTATCGGGGCTGTCTTCAGCAGCAGTAGCTTCTCCAGTTCCTCCCCGTAGCTGTTGAAATCGGCTATTGTCGTCATGTCTACCTCCTGCTCGTTCTGCGGCCATTATGAAGAAAAAAGCGCTCTTTTGCAAAATTTCTGTGAAAATTGTGATATGATAACAGCTAAGCCGTTTATCAACCCGCAGGGGGCAAGCATGAATTCAGGAGAGTACTGGAACCCGATTCTGGAAACGCTGCCGCCCGAAAAGCTGCGGCGGCTGCAGCTCAAGAAGTTTCAGAACATATTCCAGTGGGCTTACGAGCGCTCCAAGTTTCACCGCAAACTCTACCGCGAGGCCGGCATAGAGCCCGGAGACATTAAGAGCCTGGATGACATCGCCAGTGTGCCCAAGGTAGATAAGGCGATGATGAAAACGGCTCAGGGCAAAGAGCCCTTCCCCTACGGGGATATACTCTGCGTGCCCCCGGAAGAGGTCACCGAATACCACCAGACCAGCGGCACCACCGGCCAGCCGATATACCAGCCCGACACCTGGCAGGACTGGGAGTGGATAGCCGAAGCCTGGGCGGGCATACTATACGCCCAGGGCTACCGCGCCCGCGACCGCGTTTTCTTCCCCTTCGGCTACCATACCGCCATCGCCTTCTGGCAGTCTCACTACGCCTCTGAGAAACTGGGCTGCGAGGTCGTTCCCGGTGGGGTCCTGAATACCGAGGCGCGCCTGCTCAAGATGCAGGAGCTGAGGGTTACTGCCTTTATGGCCACCCCGACCTACGTTTTGGGCATGGCCGATACCGCCCGCCGCAAGCTGGGCATGGACCCGAAGAGCCTGAATATAAAGAGGATAACCGTCGCCGGCGAGCCGGGGGGCAGCATACCCACCACCAAGCGCCGGATGGAGGAAGCCTGGGGAGCCAAGGTCTACGACCACGTCGGCGCTACCGAGATAGGCCCCTGGGGCTTCGAGTGCACCCGCCAATCGGATTTACACATCAACGAGTCGTTGTTCCTGGTCGAGATTGAAGACATTAATACCAGCGAGCCTATTACCGAGCCCGGGCGCAGAGGCAAGATGATTATCACCACCTTCGACCGTCTGGCCCAGCCCTGCGTCAGGTTCGACTCAAAAGATATTATCGAGTGGAGCCCCATTGAGTGCGATTGCGGGCGGACCTTCCGCATGGTCAAGGGCGGGGTGGTGGGACGGGCTGACGATATCACCAAGGTGAAAGGGGTGCTGCTGGCGCCGACCTCAATCGAGGAGGTGGTCAGGAGCATTCCCGAGCTGGGCGACGAATACGAGGTAATCGTCAAAAAGAAGGGCGATATCGACGATATTTCCCTCAAAGTTGAACTGAGGCAGGGACAGGAAGATAGCGCCGACGCCGTTAAGAAAAAGCTGATTGACCAGCTTCGGGTGAAGACCGGCCTGGGCTATAACCTGGAGTTTCACCCCTACGGCAGCCTGCCCCGCTATGACGCCAAGGCAAAAAGGTTCAAAGACCTGAGAGGCAAGGAGTAAGAGAATGGCTGAAGAATATAAAATAGAAGATATGGCCCAAAAGATTGAGCTGCTAAGGCAGACCGCCACCGAGCTCAAGCGTATTTCGGGAGGAATTCAGGCGGTAGATTGTAATGTAAACCGCATACTGGCCAGTATTAAGATGCTGGAAATAAACATCAGCGACCTGGCGGGTATCATTTAGGTTAATATACCCCTACCCCCACTAATAGCATTTATAGGCGCTAGTTTCCGCTAGCGCTTTTTTGTTGCCCTGTCTATTGACAGGAAGTGCGAAGAGTGCTATAGCATTGGACAGCTGGCATCAGAGATGGGCAAGACAATGAGCCGCTTAGCTGTTTTCGGTACGATAATCCTGATTTTATCACTATCGCTAACGCTTGTGGTCGGCTGTCCAACGGACACCGACTTTTCCATCGAAATAACATCCGTGACCTCCCCTGTCTGTCCCGGAGAAAGCGCTACACTAGAAGCTCAAACTACGCCCGGAGCGGACTGTGATATAACCGTTTACTATAAATCGGGCCCCAGCACTGCCAGCGGCTTGTACCCTAAAACAGCCGATAGCGATGGCTATGTTTCCTGGACCTGGAAGGTTGGTACAAATACAACCCCCGGTTCCTGGAGAATTGTCGTCAGCGCCAGCTACGACTCGCAGACCGCCTCAGACAGCATCTACTTTACGGTTCAGTAAAAATACTCATAGTCTAAAGCGAAGCCAACTTCAACAGGCGTTTAGCCTCCGGAATCTGTTTTTTGGACAGGTTGAAACTAACTATTCGCCCTTTTTTTGACGGGCCGGAGACATAGAACCGTAGTTGATGCTGGAAGAAACGACGTTTTAGCTCGACAGAGGTAATGTCACTGTAGCCGATATCGAAGTTCCGGGAGTGGGCGCTGACCAACTCATCTGGAGTCATACTCTGTAAGCTGCGGCGTTTTCCTTGAGCGGTTCTCTCCCACTTGAGTCTTTCCCTTCCCGCTGACCAGAAGCCACCCAGAAACGTAGACTTCCACAGGGATGTGAACTGAGGGCTATCAGCCGGGTGCCGGATGATAACAGCTATTACCCGCTCTGTAGTGAAGAAAAGGTCGTAACGTATATCGAAGGTGTGACCGCTGACGCTGACCAGGGAGCCGATAATTTTCTCCGTGGTATGTTTACCTCCTGATTGGCATGAGTTTCTTTGTGCCTGTAGAGCGGGAGACGGGACTCGAACCCGCGACAACCTGCTTGGAAGGCAGGGACTCTACCAGCTGAGTTACTCCCGCAGCACAACTATTTTATCCCGAAAAATCAAGCTTGTAAAGGATATGTTGCCCCTATAGAATCAGCATAGCGTCGCCGAAGCTATAGAAACGGTATTTCCGAGCTATAGCCTCCTCGTAGGCGTTAATAACAAAATCCCTGCCGGCAAAAGCCGCCACCAGCATCAATAATGTTGAACGGGGCAGGTGGAAGTTGGTTATGAGGGCATCTACCAGGCGAAATCGGTAGCCGGGCAGGATGAAAAGGCTCACCCCACCCTCGAAGGGCTCTATAATAGACTCCCGACTGGCTTGTGCCGCCCCTTCTATGATTCTGACCGTGGTCGTGCCGACGCAGATAATCCTCCGCCCCTCCCCCCTGGCTTGAGACAGGCGGCTGGCTACTTCTTCGGTGACTATGCCGTATTCCTTATGTATAGGGTGCTTCAGCGGGTCGTCCTCCCTGACCGGACGGAAGGTATCTAGTCCGACATGGAGAGTAACAAATAGTAGCTCAATCCCCTTTTCTTCCAGTTGCTCAAGCAATCGGGGGGTAAAGTGCAGCCCGGCCGTGGGCGCGGCGACACTGCCCGGGACGCGGGCATAGACCGTCTGGTAGCGCTCCGCATCCGCCAGCGGGGTGCGTATGTAGGGCGGCAGCGGGATTTTGCCCAATTTCGGCAGCCGCATCTCTTCGGGAAAGCGTATCACCTTTATTCCCCCCTCCCCCTCCCCGATTATCTCCGCCCAGGCTTGAGCTCCGGAATCACCTATTTCGAGTTTGGCGCCGACAGCTACCCGCTTGGCCGGCTTGAGCAGTACCTCCCAGACGGTGTTTTCAAGCTGGCGCAAGAGCAAAAGCTCGACCTTGCCTCCGGTATCGGCCTTCTTGCCCTTGAGACGGGCGGGGATAACGCGGCTGTCATTGAAGACCAAGACGTCTCCGGGCTTCAAATAGTCAGCCAAATCGGCAAAGCGGCGGTGCTCTATAGAGCCGCGGCTCCGCTCCAGAACCATAAGCTGCGAGCGGTCCCTAGGCTCCAGGGGAACTTGTGCAATAAGCTCGGGGGGCAGGTGATAATCGAAATCGCTGGTCTTCATATCCTTAAAGCTCCGGGGAAAGTATATCAGTGGGATAGCTAAGA
>CAYQPY010000036.1:0-8782 GCA_964419705.1 uncultured Dehalococcoidales bacterium | reverse complement strand
CCCTGGCAGGATTCGAACCTGCGACCCGCTGCTTAGAAGGCAGCCGCTCTATCCGACTGAGCTACAGGGACAAGCCGTTAATCACTAAAATTTAGCACGAGCGCCTGTAAAGGTCAAGGCAATTTTTAGCTTGACAATCATCCCACCACATTGCTAGTATGAAGTCGACCCCCCAATCTGGTGGTTCAGGATAGTAACACTGAAACTATTAGATAAAATAGATAGCCCCGCCGACCTAAAAGGACTGGCAAAAGAAGAGCTGGCGCAACTGGCGGCTGAGATCCGGCAGGAACTGGTGTCTGTAGTCAGTGCCAGCGGAGGCCACCTCGCTTCCAACCTGGGAGCTGTCGAGCTTACCATCGCCCTGCATCGTGTTTTCGACAGCCCGCGCGACAAGATTATCTGGGATGTGGGGCACCAGAGCTACGTTCACAAGCTGCTCACCGGCCGCAGGGAGCGCTTTAGCACCATCCGCCAGTACGGCGGGTTATCGGGTTTCACCAACCGTAGCGAGAGCGAGCATGACCCCTTTGGCGCCGGCCACGCCAGCACCTCGATTTCCGCCGCCCTGGGCATGGCTATCGCCCGCGACCTTGCCAGCGACGACTACAACGTGGTGGCTATTATCGGTGACGGGGCTATAACCGGGGGCATGGCTCTCGAGGCACTGAACCAGGTGGGCCACCTGGGCTCCAGGGTTTGCGTGGTGCTCAACGATAACGGGATGTCGATTTCGCCTTCCGTCGGTTCCATTGCCAAGCTCCTGAGTCGGATACGCTTCGACTACCGCTACCGCTGGGCGGAGGAAGAGAGCCGCAAGGTAATGTCGTTTTTCCCCTGGGGCAGAAAGCTGTGGCAGGCGAGCCAGCGGCTCATAAGAGGCTTTCGGGGCCTGATTATACCCACCGTGCTCTGGGAAGAGCTCGGTTTCGCCTACATGGGACCTATTGACGGCCACAACATCAAGGAGTTGGAAAAGGCTCTGGCTCGAGCTCGAGACTACCGCAACGAGCCGACCCTCATTCACGTTATCACCACCAAGGGCAAGGGCTATCTCCCCGCCGAGGGCGACGCCGTCTACTTCCACGGCGTTTCGGCTAAGGGCGCCCCCGCCAGGTCAATACCCAGTTACAGCGAGGTCTTCGCTCAGACCGTTTTACGCCTAGCCAAGGAAAACCAAAAACTGGTGGCGGTCACCCCGGCCATGCCCGAGGGGGACTGCCTGAGCATAGTCGAGGCTGAATTCCCCAAAAGGGTCTTCGACGTCGGCATCTGCGAGCAGCACGCCGTTACCTTTGCCGCGGGACTGGCGACACAGGGATTCAAACCCATCGTAGCTATATACTCCACCTTCCTGCAACGTGCCTTCGACCAGGTAATACACGATGTCTGTCTCCAGGACCTACCTGTTGTTTTCGCCATCGACCGCAGTGGCATTGTCGGCGATGACGGCAAGACCCACCAGGGGACCTTCGATATCTCCTACCTGATACTCATCCCCAACCTGATAGTCGCCGCCCCCAAGGACGAGAACGAGCTCCAGCACCTGCTCTACACCGCGGTGAAAACAAACCACCCCATGGCCGTAAGATACCCCCGCGGCTCCGGGCTAGGGGTGGATTTAGAGCCGGAGTTGCGCGAAATCCCTATCGGCAAAGGCGAAATACTGAGGGGCGGCCAGGATGTCGCCATACTGGCTATCGGCGCCATGGTAGCGCCGGCGCTGGAGGCGGCCGCCGAGTTGGCCAAGCGGGGCGTCGAGGCGACGGTGGTTAACGCCCGCTTCGCCAAGCCGCTGGACTCAGAGCTTATTATAGACATAGCAGGCCGTATCAAGCGACTGGTCACCGTTGAAGAGAATGTCGTCAGCGGCGGTTTCGGCAACAGCGTTATCGAGCTACTGCAACAATCGGGTATCAGCGATATTCAGTTAAAAAGCATCGGCATCCCCGACGAATTTGTCGAGCAGGGCAATCCGGCTGTCCTCCGCGCCAAATACGGGCTCGATGCCGCAGGAATAGTCAAGCAGGTTTTAGAACTAGTTCCCAGCTATCAGTACCGGAGATAAAGCTTTGCTTATAAAAAAGCCAGGCCGTAAACATCAGGTGCCAGCTTAAACACCTGATGTTTGTTTTTAAATACTGATAGGGAGATGGCATGAATAAGCTGACCATCCGGGACATAGATGTTGCCAATAAAAGGGTCCTGGTCAGGGCCGACTTTAACGTGCCCCTGGGCGGCAATAACGGGGTCATCACCGATGACAGCCGTATCCAGGCGACGCTGCCCACCATCAAATACCTTACCGAGCAGGGAGCCAGGGTTATCCTATGCTCTCACCTGGGACGCCCCAGGGGTAAGGTAGTGGAAAAGCTAAGGCTGACTGTCGTGGCGCGGCGGCTGTCGCAGATTCTGGGCAAAAACATAAAGGTGGCTAACGACGGCATCGGCCCCGAAGTCGATAGGGCGGTGGCGGCACTAAAACCGGGCGACGTTCTGCTCCTGGAGAACATTCGCTTCCACCCCCAGGAAGAAGCCAACGACAACGGCTTTGCCCAAACACTGGCGCGCCTGGCAGATATCTATGTCAACGACGCCTTCGGCGCCTGTCATCGCTCTCACGCCTCCATAGTGGGCATCACCCGTTACCTGCCCGCCGTAGCCGGGCTGCTCGTAGAGAAGGAGATCAAGGTGCTGGAGGGTCTTTTAGCCAACCCCAGCCACCCCTTCGCCGAGCTTGCCGGCGGCGCCAAGGTTAGTGATAAAATAAAGGCGTTGGAAAATACCATGGACCGGGTTGATTGCATACTTATCGGCGGCGGTATGGCAGCTACTTTCCTAAAGGCTAAGGGCTATGAGGTCGGGCTGTCCCTGGTGGAAAACGACAAGCTGGACCTGGCCGCCAGGCTGATGCAGCGAGCCGCCGAACGGAACCTGCCCATGATTTTGCCCGTTGACGTGGTGGCAGTGGCGGAAGTGAGCGCCGAAGCCGACTATAATGTGGTGGCCGTGGAGAAAATACCGCCGCAGTGGCGAATCGTGGATATCGGCCCCAAGACCATCGATAGTTTTTCACGAGAACTACGCGGCTGCCAGACAATCTTCTGGAACGGGCCTATGGGCGTCTGCGAAATAGCCCGATTCGCCAAAGGCACGCAGGCCATGGCTAAACTCTTAGCCGGGCTTGAGGCGACGACTATAATCGGAGGCGGCTCTACCGCCGAGATAGTAACCGCCATGAAACTGGCCGACAGGATGACCTTCGTCTCCACCGGGGGCGGGGCTTCCCTCCGTTTTTTAGGCGGCGAAAAGCTACCCGGTGTCGAGGCACTACTCAACAGGGAGGGCTGACTGCAATGGATAGTTTAGAGCTAATCAGGGGATTGTCCCGACCCTCCCCCGCTAAAATCGTACTGCTGGTAATCGACGGTTTGGGCGGGCTGCCCCACCCCAGGACAGGCAAGACCGAGCTGGAAACAGCCAGAACCCCCAACCTGGATAAGCTGGCCGCCGCAGGCATCTGCGGCCTGACCGACCCCATAGGCCCGGGAATAACTCCGGGTAGCACCCCCGGTCACCTGGCGCTATTCGGCTACGACCCGCTCAAGTTCAACATCGGGCGGGGGGTGGTGGAAACAGTGGGCATCGATTTCGACCTTAAATCGGGGGATATAGCCGCCCGCGGCAACTTTTGCACCGTAGATAAGGAAGGAATAATCACCGACCGCAGGGCGGGACGCATCTCTACCGAGAAGTGCGCCGAGCTCTGCCGGCTGCTTAGCGGACTGGATATAGACGGCGTCAAGCTCTCCATCCTACCCGTCAGGGAGCACCGTTTCGTCGTTATCTTTCAGGGAAAGGGATTAGCCCCCGATGTCAGCGACTCCGACCCTCAACAGTCAGGCATGGCGCCAAAAGCGGTTAGCGCCCTCAATCCGCAAGCTGACCAGATGGCGACGGTAGCTAACAGGTTCGTGGAACAAGCTAAAATTATACTGGCCAAGCACCACCCCGCCAACATGCTCCTGCTGCGCGGTTTCTCCCAGCAACCCCAACTCCCCACCATGAGCGAAATCTATAAACTAAAGGCAGCGGCTATTGCCGCCTACCCGATGTACCGCGGGCTGGCCAAGCTGCTCGGCATGCAGGTCCTGAATACCGGCATGACTATCGCCGAGGAAATGACCACCCTGAAAGAGAATTTTAGCGCCTACGACTTCTTCTTTTTACACATAAAGAAGACCGATTCCGCCGGCGAGGACGGCGACTTCGAGGGCAAGTCCAAGCTCATCGAGGAAGCGGATAAATCGCTGCCCGTCCTGACCGGGCTCAAACCCGATGTCATCGTGGTCACAGGCGACCACTCCACGCCCGCCACGCTCAAGGGCCATAGCTGGCACCCGCTGCCCATAGTCCTTTATTCCCAGTGGTGCCGCCCCGATAGGGTAGGCAAGTTCTCCGAGTCGGACTGTATTTCGGGGGGACTGGGAAGGTTCCCCGCCACCCAGATTATGCCCTTAGCCATGGCTCACGCTCTAAAACTGGCTAAATTCGGCGCTTAAGGAGGTGCGTGATGCGCGTACCGATGATTGCCGGTAACTGGAAGATGCACACTACGGTAGAGGAAGCCATCGAGCTGGTCATCAAGATGCGCTTCGGGCTTGACCGCATAGATGATGTGGATAAAGTAATATGCCCGCCCTTTGTTTCCCTAGAGGCCCTCAAAACGCGGCTAGAGGGGAGCACGATAAAACTGGGGGCGCAGGATATCCACTATGAGGAAAAGGGAGCATTTACCGGTGAAATCTCGCCGCAGATGGTGGCTGACCTCTGCGACTATGTCATTGTCGGCCACTCCGAGCGCCGTCAGTACTTCAACGAGACCATAGATATCGTAGATAAAAAGGTCAAGGCGGCAATGAAGGTGGGTTTGAAGCCAATCCTGTGTATCGGCGAAAGCCCTCAGGAAAACAAGGCAGGCAAGACGGAAGAGGTCTTGACCAAGCAACTAAGCTCGCCGTCGGCCCGCCTGTATCTAATCGGCGGTATAGTTATAGCCTACGAGCCCATCTGGGCTATCGGCACCGGAGTTCCCGCCACTGGCGAACAGGCGAATAAGACCATCGG
Source organism: uncultured Dehalococcoidales bacterium (assembly GCA_964419705.1). GTDB lineage: Bacteria > Chloroflexota > Dehalococcoidia > Dehalococcoidales > BS750m-G39 > E44-bin88. Next base: position 3,655 of record CAYQPY010000036.1, on the reverse strand, counting down.
TTTTATCCGCCGCTATATCGCCGAAGAACAGGGCAAGGGAATTGCCCAGGACGTGCGTATCCTCTACGGCGGCAGCGTCACCGCTGAAAATATCGCCGAGTTCGTCAAACAGCCCGAGATAGACGGCGCCCTGGTCGGCGGAGCCAGCCTCAAAGCCAGCGAATTCCTGAGTATCGTCAAACAGGCCGCGGAGATTAAGGGGGCAAAATGAACCGCCTGCTCGGTATAGTCGGGCCCACCGGCGTCGGCAAGAGCCACATGGGCATTCAGATGGCGCAGGCGCTGGGTGGAGAGATTGTCAACGCCGACAGCCGCCAGGTCTACCGCTTTATGGATATCGGCACCGCCAAGCCTACCCCCCAGGAAAGGGCTATCGTCCCCCACCACGTAATCGATGTCGTTAGCCCCAACGAAAACTTCAGCCTGGCTCAATACCAGCAACAGTCCATCAGGGCTATCGAGGATATCCAGCAACGCGACAAATTGCCCATTGTGGTCGGCGGCAGCGGCCAGTACATCTGGTCGGTGCTGGAGGGGTGGGGCATACCCCAGGTAGCCCCCAACCCCGAATTCCGACAGGGCATGGAGGAGAGAGCCGACATGGGTGAGGGCAATAAGCTCCACGAAGAGCTTAACGCCGTCGACCCCGAGGCGGCGCAGAGGATTGACCCACGTAACGTGCGCCGCACCATAAGGGCGCTGGAGGTATTCAACGAGACCGAGACCCCCTATTCCCAGCTCCAGCGTAAAGAGGCGCCGCTGTCCGAAATCTTCATCATCGGCCTGACCGCCGACAGGGAAGAGCTCTACCGCCGCATTGACCTGAGGGTGGATAGGATGATAGAGCTGGGGCTGGTCGACGAGGTCAAGCGAATGACGAGCCGTGGCTTCGACTTCAATATGCCCGCCCTGTCGAGCATAGGCTACCGACAAATAGGCCAGTTCCTCAGGGATGAGCTGACCCTGCCCGGAGCCATCCAGCAAATCAAGTTCGAGACCCACCGCCTCGCCCGCCAGCAATACACCTGGTTCCGTTTGGAGGATGACCGAATACACTGGTTCGATATACAGAGAACGCCCGACCACCAGATTATGGCCCCCCTGAACCGCTTCTTGAGAGGCGGCAGCCGATGAATTTCACCAAGCTGCAGGGGGCGGGCAACGATTTTGTACTGGTGGAGACCGATGAAAAGCGACATGATTGGTCAAAGCTGGCGGTAGCTGTGTGCCACCGCCACTTCGGTATCGGCGCCGACGGCTTGCTTTTGCTGTCCTCGGATAATAACGCCCTTAGGATGCGAATGTTCAATCCCGACGGCTCCGAGGCCGAGGCCTGCGGTAACGGCTTAAGGTGTCTGGTCAAATACGCCCTTGACAAGGGTCTGGTTGACGGCAAAGCCGCCGAAATATCGGTGGCAACGAAAGCGGGCGTAAGAAAGGCCAGACTGCATACCCAGGGTCAAAAAGTCATTATTCAGGTAGGCATGGGCGAGCCCAAACTCGGCGCCAAAGACATACCGATAGCACTGGAGGCGGGCACAGCCGAGCCGATTTTAGACTATCCGATTACGATAAACGGTAGAAAGCTGGCTTTGAGCTTCGTCTCCATGGGCAATCCCCACGCCGTCTATTTCGAGCAGTCGCCCGTGGCTGACTTCCCCCTGTCGCAGATAGGACCCCAGGTGGAACGGCACCCCATTTTCCCTAACCGGACCAACTTCGAGGTCGCCCGGGTGCTTGAACGCAAACAGATAGAAGCGCGGGTCTGGGAGAGGGGGGTGGGGGAGACGCTGGCCTGCGGCAGCGGCGCCTGCGCCATAGCCGTCTTAGCCAGGTTACACGGCTATACCGATAGCAAGGTTGATATAAAACTGCCGGGGGGAACTTTGAGCGTGGATTGGGGCGGAGCCGGGGAAGTATTCCTCAGTGGCCCCGCCGAAATCGTATTTAGCGGAGAGTGGCCAGATGAGAATATCGCGACGGATTGAGAGTTTACCGCCTTATCTTTTTGCCGAAATAAGCCGTAAAATCGCCGAGAAAAGGGCTAAGGGTGAAGATATTGTCGACTTCGGCATCGGCGACCCCGATATCCCCACCCCACCTCCCATAATCGCCAAGTTGTGCAAAGCCGCCAAGGACCCGGCTAACCACCGTTACCCGGAGACCGAGGGCTTGCCCGAACTGCGCCAGGCTATAGCTAACTGGTACAAGAAGCGCTTTGATGTCGACCTTGATGCCGACAAGGAGGTATTACCCCTCATCGGCTCCAAAGAGGGCATCTTCCACATCGCCTTTTGCTTCATCGACTATCGGGATGTGGCCCTGGTGCCCGACCCGTCGTATCCCACCTACGCCATAAGCACCACGCTGGCCGGAGGTTCCCCTTACTATCTGCCCCTCACCGAGGAGAACGACTTCCTACCCGACTTTGACGCCGTGCCCGCCCACATTCTGAATAAAGCCAAATTGCTCTGGCTGAGCTACCCCAACAATCCCACCGGCGCCGTGGCCGACCTCGACTTTTTCAATCGGGCGGTGGCATTCGCCAAACGGAATAACCTGGCTATCTGCCACGACGGGCCCTATTCCGAGGTCGCCTTCGATGGCTATAAGCCAGACAGCTTTATGCAGGCAGAAGGAGCTAAAGAGATAGGCGTGGAGTTTCATTCCCTGTCCAAGAGCTACAACATGACTGGCTGGAGGATAGGCATGGCGGTAGGCAACGCCAATATGATAGAAGCATTGAGTAAGCTTAAAACCAACATAGATTCGGGCGTCCCCCAGGCTATTCAGTACGCCGCCATCGAGGCTTTAAGCGGCTCTCAGGACTGCATAAAGGAGCACAACGCCATCTACAAGAGGCGCCGCGACCTGGTCATCGAGGTCTTGAATAACATGGGCTGGAAAGCCCTGACGCCCAAGGCGGGCTTGTACATATGGGCTAAGGTGCCCAAGGGCTATAGCTCGCTGGAGTTCGCCGCCGACCTGCTGGAGAGGGTAGGGGTGGTGGTCACCCCGGGCACAGGCTACGGCCAGAACGGTGAGGGCTACATACGGCTGTCGTTAACTATCCCCGATGCCTCGCTGGTGAAAGGACTGTCCAGGCTCTCCAACTGGCGCGACAGCCGGAGGAAGCTGAAACAGGGCGTGGACTTTACATAATGTTAGGGAGATTTGCCTATTAAGACCACAATCGTTACCCGTCCGTCGCCGGAAAGGGCCTTCCTGGTAGCTGTGGCCGGCAAAGGTGGTGCCGACCGCTGGTCGGCTGAGGCTTCCCTCGACGAGATGGCGCAGCTGGCGGGCACGGCGGGAGCGAAAGTAGTCGGCAAGCTCATACAGCGGCTGCCCCGAGCCACCAAAACTCATTACATGGGCAAGGGTAAACTGGAGGAGCTGATAGCGCTCAAGGACAGCCTCAAATACAGTGTGGTCATCTTCGACGACGAACTGACGCCTCTACAGCAGCGCAACCTGGAAGAAGCCCTTAAGGTAAAGGTCATTGACCGCGTGGCCCTGATTCTGGATATCTTCTCAAGGCGGGCGCACACCCGCGAGGGTCAGCTTCAGGTCGAGCTGGCGCAAAACCAGTATCTTTTACCGCGCCTGGCCGGGCAGTGGAGCCACCTGGAGAGGCTGGGGGGCGGCATCGGCA
>CAYQPY010000035.1:0-9201 GCA_964419705.1 uncultured Dehalococcoidales bacterium | reverse complement strand
CCGCTGGTGAGAAAAGCCGACGCCCTGCTGGTCATCATTGATTTAAGCGCCGACCCTTTGAAACAGATGAAAGCCGTTACCGAGCAGCTCAAAAAGATGAGGGTAATCCTTCAGCCGAAGGATGGCGAAGATAACGCCGAACCAGACCCCGAGTTCACCATCTGGCACCAGAAGGCGCTCGTCATCGGCAACAAGATTGATGTTGATAACGCCAGTCGTAATTATGAAACACTGAAGGCTGAATACAAAGGGCGCTTCCCCCTCATCGCCATCTCTGCCGCCGAGGGCACCGGCCTGGAGGAGCTTAAAGCCAGAATCTACGAAGTGCTGGATATCATCCGTGTCTACACCAAGGCGCCCGGCAAGAAGCCCGACCCCACCGACCCCATAATCTTAAAGAGGGGCAACACCCTGGCCGACGCCGCTGCGGCGGTGCACAAGGACTTCCGCGCTAAGATGAAATACGCCCGCATCTGGGGCTCGGCCAAGCACGACGGCGTCATGGCCAAGCGAGACCATGTTTTAGAGGACGGCGATATTATCGAGCTGCACCTCTGAGATGTCGTTAAGGTTGCGGGAACTTACCAAAGCTGACAGTATATAACCCCACCTCTTTATAGCTAACTATTGCAAAAGTCTTGTCTGTATTATATAATGCTCCACTATATGCCTAGCAGTGCTAGGTAAATATAAGGAGGCACATAGAATATGAGATTGAAAGGCTGGAGCTTGGGCTTAACCGTTATTGGCCTGGTCGTGGTCATTTTCGCCCTGGTTTGGCTGCTGGCTATTTTCCCCGGCATGGCTAAACTCCCGGCAGACTACGAACAGGAATATGCATTTGATGGTTTCATCTTGCAACTAAACTCGGATACAATGTCTCTGGATGAAATCCCTACCGATGTCGTTCGTTTACTGACGGCAACCGGGGTAGAGGACGATGTGTTACTTCTGCAACAGGACATCAATATCTACATAGCGCAATCGGAGACTCTGCTTTCAAGCACCTCCGACACCTACGGCCTCGACAGGACGACCCGCGAGAATGTACCCGGCTACGGCAATATAGACCGCACTGGTCAGTTTACTTTCCCGGCCGGGGTGGAGCAAGAGACCTATTCCTTCTGGTCTTCCTCGGCAATGACGGCGCTTCCCGCAGACTTTGTCAGCGAGGAGACATACCAGGGCATTACGGTCTATAACTTCAAGATTGATGTCAGCGGCCTGCCCGCCGGAACAATGGAGGGCACCGACGCGCCACAAACGATGGACATTCTGACTGAAATCAAGGTAGAACCGGTTAGCGGTGTCCCTGTCTACACCTCTACCACAACCACCATGAAGGCACAGCTAACGGACGGAGACCCGACGACTATTTACGTAAACTCCATGGCCTATACCAGTGAAACAATCGATGAGATGGTAGATCTGGCCGAGAGTACCAGCAGCATGATACTCTGGGTATCGGTCTATGGCTTCTGGATTATCATAGTCGTGGGCGCCGCCCTGGTTGTGACCGGGGTCGTGATGGCCGTCCGAAGCAGAGAGTAAATAGCCAATCTAATCGGCGTATAAATCAAGGCCTAAGAAGCTGAAAGCCAGGGCTTGTAGCCCTGGCTTTCGGTTAGTTTTGTGTTCTATATCCAGCCTATAAATACCCCCCAATCCCCCTAAAGAAAAGTATTCAAAAATCGGCGGTTTTATCTTGTATTCGGCAAAAGTCTGGGGTAATATAGCCTAAACGAGCCCGGTTAGAATCACAGGAGGGCCAGATATGGAATGGTGGAGCTGGATCCTCATCGCTGTCTTAATCGGCCTGATAGTTCTGTGGATAATGATTCGGAAAAAACGCTAGAACCTTCTCAAAGCAAAAACTTCTTCACCGCCGCCGCCACTCCACTCCTCCCCACCTCCTCGGTGACGCGGTGGGCTACCGCCTTGACCTCATCGGGGGCATTACCCATGGCCACCGCCAGCCCGGCGATAGAAAGCAGGCTGATGTCGTTAGTGCCGTCCCCGATAGCCATAACCTCGCTCAACGGTACCTCCAGATGCGAAGCCAGCGCCGTCAGCGCCTTCCCCTTGGAAACCTCGGGGGCGAGCACGTTAAGGAACTCGACTCCTGGGTAGGCCGGTGACCGGGCTGCCGAAAAACGCAGGCTGCGGTCGAAGCGGTTGCGAAAGCTCTTAGCCTTAGCCGCCTCCTCAGCGTCGCGCGTTATCAGCCCCCCCTTGACGAACCTCTGCCCGCTCCTCAGCTGGGCAAAGTCAACCACCATCGGCTCCAGCTTAAAGTAGCTGCGGTGAATCTCGGTCGCCCAGTTCTCCCGCTCGACGAAGTAGTCCGTCGCCGAATAAAGCTCCAGATAGATGTCTTGCTTGCGGATGAACTCGACCACCTCCTTCACCACCCCCCACCCCAGCGGCTCGGCGTAGAGCTCCCTATCGGGTCCCGAGACCAGCGCGCCGTCGAAGAAGATATGATAGCCGTCCAGCGAAAGCTCGTCGACAATCCAACGGCACCCCTGGGACGCCCGCCCCGTGGAAAGGCAGACCTTTACCCCCGCCTGTTGGGCTGCCGCCAGCGCCTCCTTGTCCTCCTCAGAGATACCCCCCTGGCTGCCCAGCAAGGTGCCGTCAATATCTATTACCAGCAGCTTGTATTTCATTCGATTCCCTTTCTAGCTAACCAACTACGCCTCAATCGTTATAAAAAAAGGCGGATTCACTCCGCCCCTAATTCTAACACCAGCGGCCATGAAATGCCAAATCGCCCCACCCCAGGTTGTTTTTCCCACCCCGGTCTACACACTTTTGGGGGAGTTTAAGAGGGGGCTTTACCCCCTCTTTACCCTGCCGAGCAGGGGTGGCGGGCGGGAATAGATAAAATGGGGGTGGGGCAACCCCACAGGGAGATATATAAGGGGTACCACCCTTATAGGGTGGGTATTGGGTGGGAAGAAAAACCTGCGCCTTGAACACCCCCAACAAATAGACTATAATCCCAACACAAGATTTAGGTTAACAGGTCGGTTATGCACGATATCGGCATCGACATTATTGAAATCGCCCGCCTGAAAAAGGCCATCGCCCGTCAGGGAGAAGACTTCCTCAAGCGGATTTACACCGACTCCGAGCTAAAGCTCTACCGCTGGAAACTCCCCTCGCTAGCGGCGCGCTTTGCCGCCAAGGAAGCGGTCATAAAAGCGCTGGGCAAGCCGACGGCGGGGGCGAAGCTCAAAGACATCGAAATACTGGCTGACGACAAAGGCAAGCCACTGGTCAACCTCTACAGCGAGGCGCAAAACCAGGCTAAAGCGCTGGGGCTGAATGAAATAGCCGTCAGCCTCTCCCACTCCAAGGAATACGCTATCGCCATCGCTATCGGCGATACAAAATAACCCCTTTGACCCCCAACAGGCGAGGTGTTAGAATCTACTAAAGAGGTAGATATATGTCGGGGCATTCCAAATGGTCAACGATTAAGCGTAAAAAAGGGGTAGCTGACGACCGTCGCGGGCAGCTCTTCACCAAGCTGGCTCGCGAGATTATCGTGGCGGTGCGGGAGGCGGGCTCCAACCCCGAGACAAACTTTCGGCTCAGGCTGGTGGTGCAAAAAGCCCGCGACAACAACATGCCCCTGGACAACATAGAACGCGCCATCAAGCGTGGCAGCGGCCATGCCGAAGGCGCCGTCCTGGTCGAGATGGTCCTCGAAGGCTACGGCCCCAACGGCGTCGCCATCCTGGTACAGGCGCTCAGCGACAACCGCAACCGTACCCTTCAGGAGGTCAGAAACATATTCGACCGTCACGGCGGCAACCTGGGGGAAAGCGGCTGTGTCGCCTGGCTCTTCGACTCGCGGGGAGTGATTACCGTGGAAACCAACGCCAATGACGCTGAAGAAATGGCGCTACAGGCTATCGACACCGGCGCCGAGGACGTCAAGATAGAGAATAAATACCTGGAGGTCTACACCAAGACCGCCGAGCTGGAAAAGGTCAGGGAAGCACTGGAGCAGAAGGAGATAGCCGTCAACTCGGCTGAGGTCTGCATGGTGCCCAAGACCATCGTCGAACTGGAAGAAAAAGCCGCCCTGCAGACCCTCAGGCTGCTCGACAAGCTGGAGGAGCTGGACGAGGTGCAGAGCGTTTCCTGCAACGCCGACTTCTCCGACGCCATACTGGAGAAATACCAATCGTGAGCCGCCCCCGATGATAGTATTAGGCATTGACCCGGGCACGATAACCACAGGCTACGGGGTCATTAAGGCTGAAGGCGACGAGGCGACCCTGGTTGACTGCGGCGCCCTGACCGCCTCCGAGCGCTCCCCCATCGGGGAGCGTTTGAGCTATATATACCAGGGGCTTGTGGAGGTAATAGCCCGCTTTCAGCCCGACGTCGTGGCCATAGAGAGCCCCTTCGTGGCCAAGAGCGTCAAGTCGGCGCTGGCCATAGGCAAGGCGCAGGCAATCGCCATACTGGCCGCCGCCGAGGGGAAAATCCCCGCTCACGAATACTCCCCCGCCGAGGTAAAGCAGCGGGTCACCGACTACGGCGCCAGCTCCAAGGAGCAGGTGCAGGAGATGGTCAGGCTCCAGCTCGGCCTGGCGGAAGCCCCCCACCCCATTGACGCCTCCGACGCTCTAGCTGTTGCCATCTGCCACCTGCGCCGAGCGCATTTGGACAGCCTACTGGCGGGAAGTGAGGAGAAAAGGTGATAGCCTCTCTCAAGGGCAAGCTGGAGGCGCTCGGCGCCGACTGGGCTATCGTCGATGTCAACGGCGTCGGCTTTAAGGTCTATATGCCCACCTCCACCCTCTCCACCCTGGGCGCTAAAGGCGAGGAGGTCGAGCTGCATACCCACCTCCATCTCAGGGAGGATATTGTTGCCCTCTACGGCTTCGCCGCCCCCGAAGAGCTGGGGCTTTTCCAGACCTTGATTAGCGTATCGAGATTAGGCCCCAAGCTGGCGCTGGCGATGCTCTCGGCGATGAGCGCCGAAAAGCTGGCCATGACGATTGCCACCGGCAATGCCGACCTGCTGGCCGAAGTCCCCGGTGTGGGCAAGAAGACGGCTAGCCGCATCATCCTGGAACTCAAAGAGAAGATAGGCGCCGGCTGGGCAACCACGACCCCCGAGCTCACCGAGGAAAACGCCGACGTCCTGGCCGCCCTAACCGCCCTCGGCTACTCTATCAGGGAAGCCGCCCCCGCTATTGCCGCCATTCCCCCCGACCCCGCCCTCACCCTGGAAGAGAAGATAAAGCTGGCGCTGGGCTTTTTCGCCGCCAAGTAGTGCCGCTTAGCTAAAGATAATGTGAATAGTGGGAGGTGTTGGATATGGATATAGAGTACGGAGCCAGGGTCAAGGATAAGAACGGCAAGGTGCTGGGCAAGGTCAACAACATAATACGGGACTCCTGGACGGGTGAAATCAGCAAGTTTCAGGTCACCGCCGACCCCACCGAGGCCGGCTTTTTCATTCCCCCCAAGCATATTGATAAGGCGACGCCCAAAGAGATAAAGCTTAAGGTCACTTTAGAGAAACTCCAAAAGGAGGCATGATGGAATATGCCCTGCTGGCGGTAATCTTCCTCCTCGTCATTGTCATCATATTCTTAATCTTCAGGATGAGGAAGGCGCCCGCCACCGACATTGACGAATTGGCTAACAAGCTGCGCTTCGCTTTAGCCTCGGCGGACTCGGTCAGGGAAATTCAGCGCGTACTGGAAAGCCTCCCCCGCGATGTCCTTAAATCTATTACCTCCAGCGAGGCGGTCAGGGCGGGCAAGCTCAACGAGCTTTTGGCCACTTTAGAACTGACCCACTACGACCGTTTGTTCTATCTGGGCGGCAACCCCATAGACTTCGTCGGCATTAAGTACGGCGAGGGCGTTGATTTCATTGAGGTCAAGACGGGAAAAGCCGCCCTCTCCCCTGCTGAGAAAGAGCTTAGAGACCTTATCGAGTGCAAGATGGTCAACTATGTGCCCCTCTCGGTGAAGCGCATTGCCGTTGCCGAGGAGGTTGAGACTGGGGAGGGGGAGTAAATAATTCTGGGGGGATAGATGGATAATAAGGAAGAGAGCGAAGATAAGTTCCTTAATATCATCCTTAGCGCTCTGGAAAAGTCAAACATCGACCTAGAAAATGCGGATGAAATAATTGCAAAAGTCCTTCCTGATACGCTATCAGAAACGGCTAATTCCACATTAAACAATCTGAAATCTAGCGCGCCTACCATGCTAAAGAGTAGACGGAAACTTACAGCTGGATTCGAATCTCGCATTCAAAAAGTTTGGGGGAAGTCACTTGATTTATTAGAAATGCTTATAGCAATTGCACTAGAAGCAGGTGAAGAATTTAACAAACAATTTCGACCAACTGCAACAGAAAGCCATGACTATGTTTTTGATGTTCTCACCAGATTACATGCACGTGGTTGTCAAATTAGCTTAGAGATACTCACCCTATTAAAAAGTGGTTACGCAGACGGCGCCGACGCGAGATGGCGAACACTACATGAAATAGCTGCAACGGCCTTTTTCATAGCTAAATATGGAAATGATGTTGCCGAACGTTATCTCCTTTATGAGATTATAGAATCATATGAGGCAATGCGCCCGTATCAAGAGTACTGTAAAAAGCTCAAAAATGAGCCACTTAGCGCAAAGGAAGTGTCCAAGCTCACTTCCGCCAGAGATAGCCTTATAAAGCGTTTCGGAGCTAACTTCGGTAAAAAATATGGATGGGCATCCGAAGTTCTCAAGCCAAAGAACCCCTCCTTCAGAGCTATTGAAGATGGTGCAGGTATTGGACATCTGCGTCCCTATTATAAGATGAGTAGTTATAACGTTCATGCTAATGCAAAGGGTATAAAGTTCAAACTTGGACTATCCCCAAATATATATCTTCTTCTAGCAGGCCCCAGTAACGCTGGATTGGCTGATCCAGGCCATAGCACAGCCATATCCTTAAACCAAATTACCGTCGCGTTACTCAAAACAAGGATAAACTTTGATAGATTACTCATCTTGCAAACAATGGTAAAGCTATCAGATGAGATTGGTGATGTTTTTATCTCTGCTCATAATTACGTTGAAAGTCAGACGTTACTTAATCTAAAGCGCACTTAATCCTCCCCCGTCTTTCTATCTATTTCCCACCAACAGGGAGTTTAAGAGGGGCGAAGCCCCTCTCTCAGAAAAAATAATTCCCCCTCTCCAAGAGTGGAGAGGGGGATACAGGGGGTGAGGTAGATACCATCCCCCCAATCCGCTATACTACCAACTAGAGCACCCCACCCCCCCCAAAAGGAGCTAAAAAATGGATATAGACCCCGGAATCCTCACCAACCTAATCTTCTGCATCATCATCCTCGCCCTGGGCATCACCGGCTACTCCAAAACGAAAAGGAGGTGGCCCCTGGTCATCGGCGTCGCCTTCGCCTTTTTCGGCGTCTCGCACCTGTTCACCATTATCGGCATAGATGACAGCCAGGAAATCGTTATGCTCGTCACCCGGATAATTGGCTACGGGCTTACGCTCTCCACCATTTACTGGTTCGGCTGCCGCAAATACGCTTAGAGATAAAAAACAAGGAAAGGAGTAAAGATGCCAACTATACTTGTGGTATATAATGCCAAGGATTTAAAGACCGCAGACGCTTATGAACAGTATCTAAAGAAGAAGAAGGTTAATTTATTACGGTCAAAGCCTTACATCGACCATTACGAGAGCTATCGGATTGATAGGGTACTGGCACCCTCGGTACTCAACCCGAAGAACCCGCCCTCGGAGCCGCCATATCAGTTCATTGCCAGGTGCGAGGTCAACAATCTGGATGAGTTTATTAAAGACGCGCAAACACCTGAGATGATGGCCTTCGCCGAAGAATACAGTTCCTATATCGACCCCAATGGGCCTCTTAATGTGTTCACCATCGGCCACAGGGTTGAGCCGTAAGGATAGCCAAAAAAATCAGGGAGGGGTAACGCCCCTCCCCGACGTCTCTCGATATTCAGCTGGTAAGTGCTATCGGGCTATTTGCCCTCGTACTTAAAGGAGACCCTCAGCTTGGCCCGGTAGTTGACAACCTTGCCCTGTTCGAGCTGCATGTCCAGCTCTTCGACCTCGGCGATGCGCAGGTCGCGCAACGACTTGGCGGCGGTCTCCACCGCCTCTTTGGCGGCGTCCTCCCAGGACTTGGTGCTGGTGCCCACCAGAGTGATTATCTTGTAAACGCTGTCCGACATATTACCCTCCTTCTCTTTTGAGCCAACCCCGCATAGGGGGATTACACAGTCTATAAAAATAACCAGCGCCCTGTCAATAGCGTTGTCACCGTTGCCCTCAAAAGCTATACTATTAGTATGTCCGACTTCAAGATTGTCTCCGACTTCAAGATTGTCTCCGACTTCAAGATGACCGGCGACCAGCCCCAGGCTGTGGACAGGCTGGTGGAAGGCCTGAGCCAGGACTACAAGCACCAGACGCTGCTCGGCGTCACCGGCAGCGGCAAGACCTTCACCATGGCTAATGTCATCGCGCGGCTGAACCGCCCCACGCTGGTCATCTGCCACAACAAAACACTGGCCGCCCAGCTCTCCACCGAGTTCAAGGAGTTCTTCCCCGAAAACGCCGTGGAGTACTTCGTCAGCTATTACGATTACTACCAGCCCGAGGCTTATCTCCCCCGCACCGACACCTTTATCGAGAAGGAAATCGAAATCAACGAGGAAATCGACAAGCTGCGCCATGCCGCCACCCGTTCCCTCTTCGAACGGCGGGACGTGGTCATCGTGGCTTCGGTCTCCTGCATCTACGGGCTGGGCGAGCCCGAGGAATACCTAAGCTTCGTCTTAAGCCTCCAGCGCGGTGAGAGCTACCCCAGGGCAACGCTGCTCAGGCAGATGGTGGACATGCAGTACGAGCGCAACGACATCGACTTCACCCGGGGCCGGTTCCGCGTGCGCGGCGACACTCTGGAGATCCAGCCCGCCTACGAGGAGTTAGCCCTGCGCCTCGAGTTCTTCGGCGACACGCTGGAGCGCATCATTGAAATCGACCCCCTCACCGGCGAGATGCTCAACGATATGGAGTCGGTCTCCATCTATCCCGCCAAGCACTTCGTCACCTCCCACCACAAGCTGATGACGGCCATCGAGAGCATCAAGGAGGAGCTGGCGGAAAGGCTGA
>CAYQPY010000034.1:0-9469 GCA_964419705.1 uncultured Dehalococcoidales bacterium | reverse complement strand
TGCTGGCCAGGCAGGATATGCCCGCTGAAACCAGGGAGGACCTGACGGCCATCAGTGCCGAAGCCCAGCGGTGCGCCGCCATTGTCAAGAACCTGCTGGCTTTCGCCAGGAAGCATTCACCCAGGAGAGAGCCGCTGCCGGTGGCTAAAATCGTGGAGGACGTCTTGAAGCTGCGCGCTTACGAGCACCGTAGCCAGAATGTCACCGTGACCACCGACTTTGCCGACGACCTCCCCGAAGTGCTGGCTGACTATTTTCAGCTGCAGCAGGTGTTTCTGAATATCATCCTCAATGCGGAGACGGCGATGGGGGATGCCAGCGGTGGGGGGACATTGAGAATAACCGGTGAGAGGACGGACGGTAATATCCGTATTTCGTTCTCGGATGACGGGCCGGGTATAGCCAGGGAAAATATAGGGCTACTCTTTAACCCCTTCTTTACCACCAAGGAGGTGGGCAAGGGGACCGGCCTGGGGTTGAGTATATCCTACGGTATTGTCGCCGCTCACGGGGGCAAAATATACGCTAAGAACAATAATGATAAGGGAGCGACATTTGCTGTCGAGCTACCCTTTATCAGTGATTGAAGAAGGGATAAGGAGAAAAACGATGACGAAGTCAGAGAGCAGCCCAAAAAAGATACTGGTAATTGAAGACGAGCCCATTCTCGGCCTTCTGTGCAAGCGGGTGCTTAGCGGCAGCGGTTTTGACGTCGATGTGGTTAATAACGGGCTGGACGCTAAAAAGGTCGCCGACGAAAAGGATTACGCTCTTTGCGTATCCGATATCAGGCTACCGGGAATGACCGGCATCGAGCTTTACGAGTACTGGCAAACAACCGAGAATCCCATCGCCGGTAGGGTGATTTTTATCACCGGTGATACCATGAATAATTACGTCCGGGACTTTCTCAAGAAGACCGCCCGACCCTGTGTCATGAAGCCTTTTGAGCCCGAAGACCTGGTGGAAGCGGTCCGTAAAGCGCTTTTGTGAAGATAGCGCTGCTTAAGAATATTAGCGATTTCAGTGGCATAAGCGGCGTGTTCGCTTATGCCACTTCTGCAAAGCGATAGCCGACCCCGGATACAGTGATGATGTAGCGGGGTTTTTTGGGGTCGGATTCGAGCTTAGCCCGCAGACGGCTGACAAAGACGTGCAAATACTCCCTTTCGTCGGCGTAATCATTTCCCCAGACCTTCTGCAGGAGGTGGGTATAGGTGAGCACCTTACCCTCATTGAGGGTGAGTTCCTGGAGGAGGGCATACTCGGTTGAGGTCAGCGCCACCTCTGCGTCCTTGACGGTTACCTTTCTCTTGCCGAAATTGATTTCCAGGTCGCCGCTTTTAATGGAGGGGACGGTGCGGGCGACGCTGGCGGCCTCGGCACGGCGCATGACCGCCCTGACCCGGGCGATGAATTCATCTTTGCTGAAGGGCTTGGTGATGTAATCGTCGGCGCCGAGGTTGAGGCATTGCACCTTATCGCTTTCATCGTCACGGGCGCTGAGCATGATAATCGGCAGCTGCGACCACTCGCGCAGGCGGCGGCAGACCTCGAGCCCGTCCATCTCAGGCATCATAATATCCAGGACGATGAGGTCGGGCAGTTCGGCTTCGAGCGTCTGCAGGGCCTGGACGCCGTCCATAGCCGCCAGCACTTCGTAGCCCTCGGCTTCAAGGTTAGCGCGGAGGTACTTGAGTATGCTTAGCTCGTCATCCACTATCAGTATGCGCGTCTTCTTCATGGGTTTCGCTTCCAATGCGAAGCTGGTGCTTTCACTCTCACCCTTAGCTATCCTCTCAACTGTTAGAAAGGCCACAGAGCAATTTTAGCCCTGATGCACTACTATTGTCAATATATCTCGACTATTCTCGATATAGCGCCGCTTTGGTGAAGCGGGCGCTCGAACTCAGTCGGGGCGGGGCTTTTTCCAGTTTTCGGCTTTGTGCATAAGCTCGCGGGCGTTGGTCAGGGCAGTTTGGCTGTAGTGGGCACCAGCCAGCATGACAGCCAGTTCCTTGAGGCGGGCTTCGTCCTCAAGTGACTCAAGCAGGCTTAATGTCCGCGCCCCCGCCAGTTCCTTGTGAACGCTGAAGTGGGCGTCGGCGAAGGCGGCTATCTGGGGGAGGTGGGTAACGCAGACCACCTGGTGGTTTCGGGCCAGGCTGCTCAGCTTCCGGCCGATTATCTCCCCGCTCCTGCCCCCGATGCCGATGTCGATTTCGTCGAAGATGAGCACGGGGATGTGGTCGGCTTCGGAGAGCGCCCCCTTGAGAGCCAGGGTGAAGCGGGAAAGCTCACCGGTGGAAGCGATTTTAGCCAGGGGCTTGAGGGGCTCTCCGGGGTTGGTCGAGGCCATGAACTCCACGTTATCGACGCCTTCGTTAGTGAAGGCATAGAGGCCGTCGGGGAGGGGGATTCCCTCCTCGTCTTTTTCCCGGCTTAGCGATACCTGGAATTCGACCTGGGGCATGTTCAGCTCGCCAAGCTCTTTCTTGACCTCGGTCATCAGTTTTTCGGCGGCTTTAGCGCGCTCGCCCGAAAGCCGGTGAGCTATCTGCCCCATCTCTTCTTTAAGGGCGGCGGCGGTCTCTTTAAGCTGGGCGCTTCTTTCCTCGGAGCCAGCGACCTCGTCCATCTCCTTTTGCGCTTTTGCTCGGTAAGCCAGCACCTCGCTGACGCTCTGGCCGTATTTTCTTTTAAGCCCCCTGATTAGCTCCAGCCGCGATTCTATCTCTTCGAGGCGGTTGGGGTCATACTCCAGACCGTCGCTGTAGGCTCGAAGGCTGCGGGCGGCCTCGGTAAGCCCGTCAATGCTCTCTTCGAGAAAGTCCAGTTGGGATTTAAGAGAGGGGTCGATTTCAACCAGCTTTTTTATCGCCCGGGCGGCCTCGTTGAGCTTATCCAGCGCCGGCGCTGCCTGCCCCGAGGCATCCTCTTCGTAGAGGGCGCGGTAGGCTTCGTAGGATATTGTTTTCAGCTTCTCGGCGGAGGCGAGGATGTCCCGCTCTCTTTCCAGCTCCGGCTCCTCGCCTTCTTTGAGCTGGGCGCGGGCTATCTCCTCGAGCTGAAAGCGCAGGAATTCCTCGCGGCGGGCACGCTCCTGCTCGTCCTTTTCCAGGGCTTTGAATTCCTGTTCCACCTTGTTGAGTTCCTTGGCTTTGCCGCTAAAGCCCTGCCGCAGTTCCATCGTGTGGGCATAAGAGTCCAGGAAGTCGAGGTGGGAGCTGCTATTGAATAGGGAGAGGTGGTCGCTCTGGCCGTGGATATCGACCAGCAGACTGCCTAGCTGGCGCAGAAACGCCTTGGGTACGGCGTGGCCGTTCACCCTTATAATGTCGGGGCTTTTTCGGCGGAGCTGGCAGTCTATGACCAGGCTATCTTCGTCGGCTGACAGCTCTTTTTCCGCCAGCAGCGCTTTGAGGGAGGCCAGGTTTTCCTTGGGGGTAAGGCTAAAGACGCCTTCGACTTGAGCCCGGTCGGCGCCGTGGCGGATAACCTCTTCGTCGGCTTTTCCGGCCAGCAAGAGCTCCACGGCGTCAATGACCAGGGACTTGCCGGCCCCGGTTTCACCGGTGATGATATTCAGTCCGTCATCGAGCCTCCAGTTCATGTCCTCGATGATGCCCAGGTTTTTGACTCTCAGTTCGACCAGCAAATGCTCTTTCCTAAAGCCTAAAAAGTGTTCTTTCTATTTTACCACGTGCGCCGAAAAATGGCTCGGTAGCGCTCAGTGCATGTCGAAAGCGGACTTCAAGAAACGGACGATTTTGCCGCGGATTAGGGGATACCACAGCCAGATGGTGGGGTGGGTGGCGAGTAGCCAGGAGATGGGCGGTTTGCCCGCCGCCTTCCAGAAGTCGAGGGTGGCTTCTTTGGGGATAGCCAGGTCCCAGAGGGCGTTAATCATCAGCACGGGGCGCCGGCGGAGGCGGTGGGCGAAGGTCATGGGGTCTATCCAGAAGCTTTCCTGAGGGGGCGTGACGTTTTCCAGCCCCTTTTCTTCCACCTCGGCCAGGTATTTCATATAAGAATCCAGGGTTTTCTCGTATCCATCCTTGGTCTGCTTGCGTCCTTTATTATAATCGCTGGCTCTGGTTTCCCAGCCGATCTTGGTGCTGTTGCCCCCGATGGCGATAAGCCCCGCCGCCTTGATGCGCTCGTCCAGCCCCATGGCTATGGCCGAGTTGAACCCCCCGAAGCTCATGCCGACGGCGGCTATCTTTTCGGCGTCTATCTCTTTTCGGCTCTCCGCCCAGTCGATTACCTGGAACAGGTCGATGACCGAAATCACG
Source organism: uncultured Dehalococcoidales bacterium (assembly GCA_964419705.1). Lineage (GTDB taxonomy): Bacteria > Chloroflexota > Dehalococcoidia > Dehalococcoidales > BS750m-G39 > E44-bin88. Next base: position 5,174 of record CAYQPY010000034.1, on the reverse strand, counting down.
TGGCTTTCGAACCACTCCCGGGAGGTGAGGTGGGGGAAGCGCTTCATGACGTCGGTGGGCATGCGGCGGGAGTGCATCACCGAGTAGAGGACAAAGCTGGCCATCCCTTTCTTAGCCAGGACCTTAGCCAGCATTTTACAGGGCTTTGCGCTCAGGTCGCCGATGCCGGGCAGCAGGACGACCAGGGGGGCATTATCGGCGTCACGCGGCTGGAAGTAATCGCCCAGGACGGTGTTGTTCAACTCGTAGGGGGTGGGGTGGGCGGTGGGGAAGTCCACCAGGTAGTGTGACCAGTGCCTGGTCGTTTTTTTAATTTGCAGGTTAGGCTGGCTTTTGTCTTTGACATAGCTATATGGGTTCATCGCTTAAATAGACAAGCCGGGCACTCGGAAAAGGGGTAAGATAAGGCCTTTATTTCTTCATGCTGTCGATGATAATTTCTGCGGCCAGCCTGACGCCTATACCCGGCGGCAGGCCACACTTCTCAAAACCCTTCTCTTGTGCAAAGGTCGCCATAGCCTCTTCGCTTTCCCCGGGATTTAGCTTATGTCCAATGGTCACATTTTCAATTATTTTAGCGCAATGTCTGTGACCTATTGTCTCTTCGAAAAGGTTCATAAATTTCTGGGCAGCCATCATAGTTGCACCCTTCGCTTCATGATTCAGCGGGTCATCACTGCCGAAAAAGAGCCCGAAGTTAATAAGACTCCCGGATATGCCTCCGCATATCTCGCCGGTGCCGCCGATGCCGGGAAATGGAGCCAGGGCTTTAAGAACCTCCATATTGCCCAGACCGAATTCTTCCATCAGGGTAAGCGCTGTGGACTGGGCACAGTTCTTGAGCATAAAGTTATATTCCTCAGCCCGCCGTTGAACGCGGTCGAGGATTTCTTTCTTATTAGCTAATAGCTCTTCCGGGACCAGTTTCTTCTTGGGAATCCCTTCCTTAGCCAGCTTTCTGATTCTGGCTTCGATTCCGGGCACATCCCATTCTCTTGCCGCCAGTTCGTCTACCTTCTGCTTTAAGGCTGCATAGTCTGGCATAGGTTGCTTACCTCCTCCTTGCGCTTTATCCAGCTAGTATGTTGAGTATAGCACGATTTAAAATGGTTTTGAAAGTTGGGGGTATTGACAATACCGGGGGTGGGGACTAGACTCAAATTCCATCCCGAACTAGCCCGATGCCCGATTTTTATCGGGGAAGGAGGTTGTTATGCCGTACCATTTCCGGAACCTGGTTTTTGAGGGGGGTGGGGTGAAGGGCATCGCCTACGTGGGGGCAATGAAGGTGTTGGAGGATAAGAAGATTCTGCCCGCTATCCAGAGGGTGGGGGGTACTTCGGCTGGCGCTATTAACGCCACGCTGCTGGCGCTGGGCTTTACCAACGCCGAGCAGATGAAAATAATGTGGAAGCTGGATTTTAAGAACTTTCTGGACGATAGCTGGGGAAAGATACGCGACGTGGAACGCCTTATCACTAAGTTCGGCTGGTACAAGGGCGACTTCTTCCACCATTGGATGGGCGAGCATGTCAGGGAGAAGCTGGGTGATCCTAACGCTACCTTTCGCGACCTCAAAGAGGCGGGCAAACCCGACCTCTATGTCTACGGGACGAACCTGAGCACACACTTCGGCGAGGTTTTATCTATAGAGCATACCCCGACAATGCGAATCGCCGATGCCGTGCGCATATCCATGTCCATACCGCTCTTCTTCGCCTCTATCCGCAACGCGCGGGGTGATGTCTACGTTGACGGGGGACTCCTGAACAACTACCCGGTGAAGCTCTTTGACCGCGAGAAGTATGTCAGTGAAGATAATCGGCCCGTTATGGCCTTCAAAACCGATTATTATGAAGAGGAAAACAAGCAATTTCTGAAGAAACACCCCAAGAGCAGCCCCTACGTCTATAATAAGGAGACGCTCGGCTTTCGCCTGGATTCCAAGCAGGAGATAGCCGTCTTCCGCTATGGCGCCGAACCGCAGCATGAAAAAATAGACGACTTCTTCGACTACGGCAAGGCGATGGTGACGGCCATCATGTCCAGCCAGGGGAATATTCATATCCACAGCGATGACTGGCAGCGGACAATTTATATAGACACCCTGGGCGTGGGCACCACCGACTTCGACCTGTCTGATGACAGGAAGAAGGCGCTTGAGAAATCGGGCAAAAAAGGGGCGGAGAAGTACTTTAAGTGGTTCGACCGCGAAGATAGTATGCCGGCAAACCGCCCTCAAGCCAAGCCTTGAGTTTGTGGCACCCGCAGGCTGCCGACGACTTCTCTTATTATGGTCGAATGAGGTAAAATAGTAGGGCAGTTGTTGACAAACCATTACCGCCTGCTTTAGTGTATTGACAGACAGTCCGAAACTATGGTAGCATAATGTAAGCGGCAAGCGGTTGCCGCTTGCCGTAAATTAAGGGGTATAAATGAAGAGGGTTTACGTTAAGGAAGAGGTCTGTATCGGCTGTCGCCTCTGCGAGGTCTACTGCCAGTTGCAGCACGCCCGCTCGTCGGACCTGGTCAAGGCGTTTAAGGAAGAGTCGCCGCCGCCCCTGCCCCGATTGCGGGTGGATGAGCGGGGGGTGGTGTCGCTTTCGGTGCACTGCCAGCAGTGCGACGACGCACCCTGTGTTCAAGCCTGCCTTACAGGCGCCCTTGAGAGGGACCCGGTAAGCCGCCTGGTGACGGTGGACGAGGACAAATGCATCGGCTGCTGGACCTGCGTGCTGGTCTGCCCGCTGGCGGCGATAAGGCAGGACAAAGAGCAGAAGAAGGCGCTGAAATGCGACCTTTGCCAGGGAGAGGAGATTCCCGTTTGCGTGGCTAATTGCCCCAACGAAGCCCTGGTCTATGTCGAGGAACCGGAGACTACTACCAGGCTGAAAAGCCCGGTAAATCAATAAATGCAGGGAGGTGTATCATGTCGGAGAATTGGGGACCGCACTATATCGTGCCTTCGGAAGTACTGAAGAAGTATTCGGGCAGCGTTCTCCTGCGGGAGGAGTTCGACGAGGAGCTGCTGGCCAAGGAGCTAAAGGCGCTGGGCTTGACGGGGTCTATCCTGCGCGTGGTCAACCCCTGGTACTACCGCCAGAAGGACACGGGCACCTGGATTAAAATCGGTGAGTCCATGGACAAGCAGGCGAACTTCCCGGTGAGGTGGGACACCACCGCTCTGGCCAACGGGCAGTACGAGATATTGGGACTGATGCACGTCTTTGTGCGCCGGAATAGCGACGAGGTGGCTATCGCCCGGGAAAACGTGGTGGAAGTCACCGTGACCAACTGACTGCCGTCAGGGCATAAATAAGAGGAAACCAGATGATTACTATAATCGATTATGGCGCGGGCAATCTGCGCAGCGTGGTTAACGCCATCAGCCGTTTGGGCTACGAAGCCAATGTAACTACCAGCCCGGCCGAGGTGCTTAAAGCCCAGGCGGTTATACTGCCGGGGGTGGGGGCGGCGGCGGACACCATGGCTAACCTGCGGCGGCAGGGGCTGGATGAGCCCATCCGGCAGGTTGTTGCCGGGGGTAAGCCCTTCCTCGGCGTCTGCATCGGCATGCAGGTCTTATTGAGCGACACCGAAGAGGATGGCAATCACCAGTGCCTGGGAATAATCCCCGGAAAGGTGCGCAAGTTTGCCCCGGGACTGAAGGTCCCGCATATGGGCTGGAACCAGCTCAAACAAAAGGTGGCGCACCCCGTATTCGAGGGGATAGCCGACGGCGCCCACTTCTACTTCGTGCATAGCTATTACGTCGAGCTTGACGATAAGGAAATGGTGGCTGGCGAAACCGAATACGGCGTACCCTTTTGCAGCGTTATCGCTAAAGACAACCTGATAGCCACCCAGTTCCACCCGGAAAAGAGCGGCGAGGTCGGGCTCAAGATATACGATAATTTCATCAAGATGGCGTTGAGATAATGGCTAAGTCGGATAAGATTAAATACCTGATAATCGGCAACTCGGCGGGGGGCATCGGCGCCGCCGAAGCCATCCGCGAGCTGGATAAGACGGGGACGATGGTTATTGTCTCCGATGAGCCCTATCCCGCCTACTCGCGCCCGCTTATCTCGGAGCATTTGTTCGAGGGGCGACCTCTGGAGAGAATGCTCTACCGCTCCGCCGATTTCTATGAAAAGAATAATATCCAGACCATCTTCGGCAAGAGGGTGACCAGGGTTGATTTCAGCGGGCACAGCCTCAAGCTGCAGAATGGCCGTAAGCTGGAATGGCAGAAGCTGCTGCTGGCTACGGGCGGCTCGCCCATCGTGCCTAAAATAGACGGCGGCGATGCTAAGGGGGTTTTCACCTTCACCAAGCTCGACGACGCCAGAGCCATCGACAAGCTCCTCAATAAGCACAAGGCAAAGACACAGGCGCTGGTTATCGGCGGCGGGCTTATCGGGGTGAGCGCCAGCGAAGCGCTGGTGAGGCGGGGGGTTGAGGTCACTATCATCGAGATGAAGGACTGGATATTGAACACCATCCTCGATGAGGAAGGCGCCGAACTGGAAGCGAAGGCTCTCGTCGAGGCCGGTGTCGATATTATAACCGGCAATACCGTAGCCAGGATAAACAAGGGTAAATCCGGCGGGGTGAGCGGCGTCGAGCTTAACGACGGACGTTCGATTGCCGCTGACCTGGTCGTAGTCGCCATCGGCGTTACGCCGCGTCTTGAGCTGACGGGCACTGAGGTTAAGACCAACCGCGGTATTGTCGTCGACAGACGTATGGCTACATCCCAGCCTGATGTCTATGCCTGTGGGGATGTCGCCGAGGCTTACGACTTCGTCTTCGGCGAAAACCGCGTCACACCGGTCTGGCCCAACGCCTACGTCGGGGGCAGGATTGCCGGACAGAATATGGCGGGCACGAAAGCGGAATATCAGGGCGGAACGGCCATGAATTCCCTGAAGTATTTCGGGGTTAATATCGTCTCGGCGGGCATGGTAAATGCGCCCGATAAGAGCTACGAGGTCTTGACCCAGAGAGGCAACGGCATCTACAAGAAGGTGATACTGAAAGACGGGGTGGTTACGGGGCTGGTCTTTGCCGGCGACATCGAGAAGTCGGGCATTATCTACAACCTGATGAAGGACAGAGTCAAAGTCGACGGCTTTAAAGACGAGCTGGTCAGCGACGACTTCGGGCTGGCT
>CAYQPY010000033.1:0-9573 GCA_964419705.1 uncultured Dehalococcoidales bacterium | reverse complement strand
GCATTCTTGACCTAGCATATTCTGCATATTTATTAGCAGTGCCTAGCACGGCAGTCTATAAACTAGCGCATATAGACAATAGAATATGGTACGGAATAGCCTTTGCGTTCTTGATTTCAATAGTAATTCTAGCCTTGTGGGGTGCAAGTAAGTACAAGAAGCAATTAGAGGCATCTCATAATATACGAATCGTTTATAATGAAAAACGATATCGAGCGTGTAGGGTAACTGAGGGAGGAACAGAGATAATTAGAGTAGGTTATCGTGTAATGGGTAGACAGGCGGTTGAAAATCCAGTAGTGTTACCCTCTCACTTACGCAAAGTTGATAGCCTTGCAAAACCTACTGGCATCCCAATCGTGTCTACTCCCTTGAGTGCTATGGTTCCAATGAGTAGAGTTCATTCAGGCTTGACACCAGCATATTGGGTGAATGTATTAGAACACAAACTCCGTAGCTATGAAATTGCACTGTGTTATGATAACTATCCTTCAGAAGTAATATCGCTATCTATTGGACGTTACGAATTGAGTCTAATAGCACGAGGAACATCTAGTGGGAACGATGTTGCGACATTGATTGTTACTGTCAACGAAGACCATACCTTTAGCATAGAGATTGAGGGGGTAGACTCTTGGAGTACGTAGCCTGTAAATACTGCCAATCCGACAATGTAATCAAATACGGCAAATACAAAGCCGTCCAGCGATACTACTGTAAGGACTGCAAGCGTAAATTTGCCGGTATAGACACCATACCCAAGATGCAGTATGCCACCTCTAAGATAGCCGATGCCCTGAATATGTATTACGAGGGTATGAGCCTTCTTGAGATACGCCGTAACCTAATCCAGCAGCACAACGACTACATATCCGACGCCACCATCTATAACTGGGTTAAGCGGTTCTCCAAGCTGGCGATAATGCAGGCAAGCAAGTATAAGCCAGACGTGGGCGATGTCTGGGTAGCCGATGAGACTATGGTTGACATAGACGGCAAAAACGTCTGGTTCTGGGACATTATAGACACCAAGACACGCTTCCTGATAGCCTCTCATATGTCCTACACACGCACCACAAAGGACGCTGAAGCCCTTATGAGGCAGGCTTACAACCGCACGGGCAAGATACCACGCATTATCTACACGGACAAGCTCAGGGCGTATCTAGACGGCATAGAGCTAACCTTTGGGGCTGACACCGAGCATAAGCAGGGCGGCCCCTTTGACGTTGAGAAGAATACTAACCTTATCGAGCGTATGCACGGCACTATCAAGAGCCGAACTAAGGTAATGCGTGGCTTGCACACGGTAGAGACGGCACGGCTCTTTCTAGACGGTTGGCTGGTGCATTACAACTTCTTTAGACCGCATATGTCCTTGAGGGACAGGACGCCAGCGCAGGTGGCGGGTATCCGCTTCCCCCTGCGGAACTGGAAGGACTTAACCGAACAGCCTTACAAGATAACGGCTAGGATACCCATACGCACGCATAAGCCAAAGACGATAAAGGTTCAAACCCGCAAGCGTGTGGTGAAAGCTAAACGCAGAAAGACAAAGGGAAAGACAATGGCGACAGTCCCATCTTTATCACAGGCGAGGCTTAAATGAGCAGCGAATTTTTGGGAATGACGGCTTTTTTTATCACGACTGTAGTGTTTTCAACAACTACTCTGATTTACGCCCATAAGTTAAGACAAGCACGACGATGCCTACGCCGACTAAAAGGAAAAGTAAACCCAAATCAGAATGCCCATCCTGAAAGGCGACGTAAGAAATGAGAAAGCAAACAGCACAGGCAGTAGCACCAGCACCTAATTGTATGTTAAATTTCACTAGATTTATTATATCATAGGGAATTGATGGGCAAGATGAAAAGAAGGAAAAAGAAATCGGATAGCGAAAACGATTTTACCTGTCCCACCTGTGGCTCGGACTCTATGGATTTTCTGGGGCTGAGTCCTATGGGGAGTTCTACGTTTAAGTGCAGGAAGTGCAAACAAGTTTTCTTTAGGAGTGACCCAATTACAGTAAATCATTCTTCCAAATATATCTCAACTACAGTCATTAGTAGGATAACCTGCCCAAAGTGCCATTCACACCAAATTGTAGATGCAGGTTATGGGGGTCGCTTTTGGTGTAAAGAGTGTGGCAGGGTATTTAGTTAAGAGAAAGGGCAACAACTAAGATTGAGTAGAACCGGGAAATGTCATTGCGAGGAATACGGTGACGAAGCAATCTCCCCACCTGAACACCCCACTCTGTCAGCGTACGTTTTTCAGACCCACCCTTAGAGGGGATTCACCCTCTAGAACTCCTTCTGGGGATACGCCTCCCCATTCCCCTTTGGGGGTTTGAAAGGGGGACGGGCGGGAAAAGATATGAAACGGGGGGAGGCTATACCTTTCAAACGGGAAATCTAACCCCCACCCCTTGACGACTGCCTCAAGCTAGGCTACATTTAGCGTATGAAAGCTATCGAATGGCTCGGCGACCGCGTAAAGCTCCTCGACCAGACCAAATTACCCCAAAAAGAAGCCTATCTGGAGCTAAGCCGCTACCAGGACATAGCCTCAGCCATCGTAGGATTGAAGATAAGGGGCGCTCCCGCCATAGGCATAGCAGTGGGGTACGGACTGGCTCTGGGAGCCCTTAAAATCAAGGCTCAAGACGCCGATAATTTCAGGCGTGAATTCAAGGCGGTCAGCCGCGCTTTAGCCGCCACCCGCCCCACCGCCCGCAGCCTCTTCCGCGCTCTGGAGAGGATGGAGAAGGTAGCGGAAAAGGGCGAAGACGTTGAGCGCATTAAGCAGGCTTTAGTCGCCGAAGCCGTCGCCATCCACAGCGAGGAAGCCGAAGCCACCCTGAAATTGGGCAAAATCGGCGCCGAGCTAATCAAAGACGGCTCGACCATACTGACCCACTGCAACACGGGCCCTTTAGCCACCGCCGGCTACGGCACCGCTCTGGGTGTAATCAGGCAGGCGTTCGAGCGGGGCAAAAAGCTTAAGGTCATCGCCACCGAGACCCGCCCCCTCCTCCAGGGCGCGCGCATCACCGCCTGGGAGCTTAAGGAGCTCAAAATCCCCTTCACCCTCATCACCGACTCGATGGCGGGCTATTTTATGAGCCGGGGCGATATTGACGCCGTTATCGTCGGCGCCGACAGGATTGCCGCCAACGGCGATACCGCCAACAAAATCGGTACCTACACGCTGGCGGTGCTGGCTGGGGAGCACAAAATCCCCTTCTACGTTGCCGCCCCCCTCACCACCATAGACCCCGCGCTGGCGTCGGGCGCCGAAATTCCCATCGAGCAGAGAAACCCCGAGGAGGTGACCCACATTCAGGGCGTCGCCATCGCCCCCACCGGCATTGAAGCCGCCAACCCCGCCTTCGACGTTACCCCCAACAGGTACATAACCGCCATCGTTACCGAGGGTGGTATAATAAGGCAGCCTTTGGGGGAGGGGATTAAGAAAATTGGGGGGAGGGGATGATATGGAAGGAATAGAGATTTTAGAAATTATCTTGTATATAGTGATGGCCTTAGCATATACAGCATTTTTCATCGCCGCAATACGAGCAGTAAGGGGAGGTAGATTAGGTTGGATAGCTACTGCTGCTGCAATAGCTATCGGTATTCTTTTAATCGTATATCTAGTTGTTAACGTCAAAAACATCGAACCCGCCGTCTGGGCACAAACACTACTCACGTTTGGTTTAGTTACAGTAACCGGTTTCTACGCTTGGCGAACCCATGTTATGAGTGAAGAAATGAAAGAACAAAGGTTGGGAGAAGCGCAACCCTATTTATTATTGAGATTGGAGAGCGAATTCACCCGATGGGAAAAAGACGAAAAAGGGAAGCCCCCAGATAGGGAATTTCCAGTAACAATACGAAATGTAGGCAAAGGACCAGCAATAAACTTATGGGCAGCTTTATGGAGCGCTGAAAAAACTTTTTTTGGTAACAGTAAAGGCTATCTAGCTCCCAACGAAGAATGGGAAACCTCAATAACTAGATTGTCTACAGACATGGTGGAACTTGGAATTAAAAAGAAAGGATGGCTGCCGGAATTAAAAAAAGCAATTAGGCGAGAATACACCGGAGTCATTGCTGTACAATACAATGACATTCATCAGCGCAAATGGGCCAGCTATCTTTGCCTAGAAAGACATGTTGATGTAGAGCACTTTGTGATAGAGGAAGAACAGAATACAGTGAAGCTAGAGAACCCTGACTAAAGGAGCCACTAAATGACCCAAGCTAAAATCGCCGTCATCGGCGGCAGCGGCCTGTACAAAATCGAAGGGCTGACCGAAATCGAAGAGGTAAATCCCACCACCCCCTTCGGCAAGCCCAGCGACGCCATAACCATCGGCAAGCTGGAGGGAACGAGCGTCGCCTTCCTGCCCCGTCACGGCCGTGGGCACACCATCACCCCCACCGAGGTGCCCTACCGCGCCAACATCTACGCCCTGAAATCGCTGGGGGTGGAGCGCATCATCGCCGTCAACGCCGTGGGCAGCTTCAAGAAGGAGCTAAAGCCCGGCGACCTAGTCATACCTGACCAGATTATTGACCGCACCCGCCATCGGATAGATAGCTTCTTCGGCGACGACATTGTCGTCCACATCGCCTTCGCCGACCCCTTCTGCCCTGATTTGAGTAAGATATTGTATGACGCCGCTAAAAAGACGAAGGTTACCGTGCACCACAACGGCACCTATATCGCCATGGAAGGCCCCGCCTTTTCCACCCGCGCCGAATCGCGGCTCTACCGTTCCTGGGGCGCCGACGTCATCGGCATGACGGGCATACCCGAAGCCAAGCTGGCGCGCGAGGCGGAAATCTGCTACGCCATGATTGCTGGCGTCACCGACTACGATAGCTGGCAGGAGAAGAGCCAAAGGCTGGTGGTCGGCGACATCATAAAGACATTACGGCGCAACATCGACACCATCCGCGAAATCATTAAGCTCGCGGTGGCTGAGGTCAGGGATGAGCGAACGTGTGAATGCGCCACCGCACTGGGTTTCGCTTTCGCCACCAGCCGCAAGAACATAGCCGCCCCGGTCAGGAAGAAGCTCGACCTGCTCATCGGCAAATACCTCAAAGGAGACAGCTAGTGCCCGACTTAGAGTTCAACTGCCTGCCCACCATCATCGGCAGCATGCCCCACACCGACCCCGCCGCCGCCTGCGCGCAGGTGTTAAAATACCTCAAGGACATACCCGCCTGGCCCCAGTTGCCCCGCCGCTCCTTCAAGGAGAACATGAACGCCCAGTTCAGCGAGGGCTTCCCCGGTATCAGGCTCACGGGGGGCAAGCTGCGCTTTGACCGCGCCCCCGACCTGGACGAATCGCTGGAGAAGTTTTACACCGCCTACCTTGAGGAAGATATAGAGCAATACCCCACCACCCCCAGCTACGCCGCGGGCCTGCACGCCTTTCTCGGCTCCGAGAACCTGAAGCCGCGGGCGGTCAAGGGGCAGATAACCGGCCCCCTCACCTGGGGCTTGAGCGTCACCGACGAGGAGGGCAAGGCGATACTGTATGATGACGTCCTGGGAGACGCCGTGGCTAAGTTTTTGAGGCTCAAGGCGGCCTGGCAGGAAAAGCAGCTCAGCCGAATATCGCCCAATACCATCATCTTCGTCGACGAGCCCTATATGGCTTCCTTCGGCTCGGTGGCGGTGCCCCTCTCCAAAGAAAAGGTCGTCGCCCTGCTGGAAGAGGTATTTCGCGGCATCAAGGGACTCAAGGGCGTCCACTGCTGCGGCAACACCGACTGGTCGGTCATACTCGAAACCAGCCTGGATATATTAAGTTTCGACGCCTACAACTACGCCCAGTCCCTCAGCCTCTACCCCGCTGAAGTTAAACGCTTTCTGGACAGGAAGGGCGTCATCGCCTGGGGCATTGTCCCCAACGACAGCCCCTCGCTGGGCAAGGAGAGCGCCGCCGCCCTCAAAGACCGGTTGGAAGAAGCGATGCTCCCCTTCACCCGCAACGGCACCTCCTTCCAGCAGCTCGTAGCCCAGAGTATAATCACGCCCAGCTGCACGCTGGCGTCGCTCGAATCCCCCGACGCCTCCGCCCACGCCCTGGAATTGCTGGTAGAGCTATCGCAAATGATGAGGAGCAAACAGTAATTGGGAGGGGTGGGGTAGCTAAAAAGGGGAGATTGCTTCGCCTTCGGCTCGCAATGACAGTAAGGGATGGGGAGGCCGTAACCCCAAATAAGAAATCTATAAAGGTTTAACCTTTGTAGGGTGGGTATTGGGTGGGAAAAAAGACCTGGGTGGGGTGGAGCAACAAACGCACGTTAGAACAGGAGATTACTCTATGGAATGCAATCTCGAAACCAACAAAGCCAACTGCCCCTGCACCTACGAGCCCTGCTCCCGCAAGGGCAAGTGCTGCGACTGTATCGCCTACCACCTTAAACTCGATGAGCTTCCCGCCTGCGTCTTCCCCCCAAAGGTAGAGAAGACCTACGACCGCTCCTTCGCCCGCTTCGCCCGCCTCGTTATCGAGCGGGAGGGTGGTCAGACGGCTTAATTTGGGTTATATTACTAGCCATAGGGAGGTTAAGATGGCAACGGCTTATCTGGTGCCCCATACCCATTATGATGTCGCCTGGGCTTTCTCCAAGGAAGAGTACCTCAAGATAAACGAGGCCATACTGAAGCAAGCCCTGGAGTTGATGAAGCACCCGGAATTCAAGTTCTGCCTGGAACAGACCTTCCTGCTCAAAGAGATAGAGACGAGAAACCCCGACCTTTTTAAGGGCATCAAGAAGATGATAAAGGCGGGCAGATTAGAGATAGTCGACGGCCAATACCTGATGGCCGACACCATGCTGCCCAACGGCGAGGTGCTGCTCAGGGATATCCTGGTCGGCAAGCGCTACTGTAAGGAAAAATTCGGCATCGATGTCCCCGTGGCCTGGGCCGCCGACAGCTTCGGCATGAACGCCCAGCTCCCCCAGATATACAAGAAAGCGGGCTACAAGTGGCTGGCTTTCCGCAGGGGCGCCCGCACCGACATCACGGAAAGCGAGTTCCACTGGAAGGGGTTGGACGGGACCACCATTCTGGCCCACTGGTTTCCGCTGGGTTACCGGGCGGGGCTGAACATCGACCAGTGGCAGGAATCGCTGGCTAAGCTTAAGAAATACGCCTGCACCCCCAATATCCTGATGCCCTGCGGCAGCGGCTCCATGCCGCCGCAGCCCGAAATCCTGCCCGCGGTAAAGAAGTGGAACAAGAGCAAACCCTCTATTGAAATGAAGATCGCCACCCCCAGGGAATTCTTCCAGTCGCTGGAGGTCTGCGACAAAAAGCCCGAGGTAATTGAGGGTGAACTCTACGACGACGAGCTGGTGGCCGTCTTTCCCCAGGTATGCTCCAGCCGCGCCTGGATAATGCAGAACGCCCGTGAGTGCGAGGGGCTGCTCATCACCGCCGAGGAATTCGCCACCATTGCCTGGCTCCTCGGCGCCGAATACCCCACCGACGACCTCCGTGAAGCCTGGGAAAAAGCCCTGTTCATCGCCTTCCACGACATAATCACCGGCTGCGGGGTGGATGCCATCTACGAAGAAGTGAGAGAGGTCTTTGCCTTCCTCAAGAGCCAGCTCAACCAGCTCCTCACCGAATCTCTAATCTACATCGCGGGGAAAATAAACACCGAGGGCAAAGGCACCGCCGTCTTCAACCCCCTCTCCTGGCCCACCAAAAACTGGGTGGAGTCGGCTAAAGCAGGCTTTATCGCCGATGCCCCCCCGATGGGCTATAAGGTACAACAACCCCCACGCAAAAAAGCGTCGGGGAAAATAAAAGTCAAGGGCAACAGGGTGGAAACGCCCTTCTTCCGCCTCAAGGTGGACGAGCAGAGCGGCATAATCGAGGTCGATGACAGGGCCGGCAACCGCATCTTAAGCGGCAACGAGATTGTCATTGAAGACGAAGTCGGCGACCTTTACTATCACCGCAGCCGTTTCACCCCCGAGCTCATCAAGAGCGAATCGGGCGAGGGCATAAAGTACGGCAACTTCAAGCCCAAGGGCTTCCGCATCGAGAAAGAGGGCTCAAGGGTAAGGGTAATCTTTGAAAACGAGTACTACTGCCTCACCTGGCCCTACCGCCTTAAGGAAAGGTTCCCCCCCATACTCTACAACTACAAAACGCTGGACATCACTAAAGAGGTGATAATATACGCCGACCTCCCTCGCCTGGAATTTATCACTAAAATCGATAACAAATACCCCAACATACGCTTAAGGGTCAAGTTCGATACCGGCATAGACCGCAAGGTCTGCTTCCGGGAGACGCAGTTCGGCGTCATTCACGAGCCAACCGAGTACTTTGTACGGGGCGAGGGAGCCAAACCCTCGGGCATACCCAGTTTCCTGAGCTGGTTTGACGTCAGCGACGGCACGCGCGGCGTAACCTTCATGAACAAGGGATTGCCCGCTGCGGAAAAGGTGGGCACCGCCACCTATATCACCCTGCTGCGGGGGGTCTACGGGCTCTCCGCCGACGGCGTGGCCGGGCCCTTAGTCCCCACCCCCGAAGCCCTGGAACTGGGGCAGCACACCTTCGAATACGCCATGCAGCCCCACGACGGCGACTGGCGGCAGGCGGAGATGTACAAACAGGCGCCGGAATTTAGCCACAGGCCCATCGCCATCCAGGCTAACGCCGAAGGGGAGTTGCCCGCCGAGCACTCGTTTATCAAGCTAACGCCCCATAATCTTATCCTCTCCGCCCTGAAGAAGGCCGAAGACAGCGACGCCGTCATCCTGCGCTTCTTCGAGACCACGGGCGTGAACACCCCGGCCGAGGTGGAGCTATTCAAAGACATTAAGCGGCTGACCACGGTTGACCTGCTGGAAAGAGAAGAGGGCGAGCTGCCCTTCGAGGGCAACCGATTCAGCCTTGAGGTCAAGCCATTCGAGATTGTAACCCTGAAGCTTGAGTTCTAGATAGGAGAGAAGTTGAAAAATTACGATATAAAAGACCCGACACTGGCCGAAGCCGGCAAACAGCGAATAGAGTGGGCTTACCGCGAGATGCCGGTCATCAAAATAATCAGGCAAAGGTTCGCCAAAGAGAAGCCGCTAAAAGGTATCCGCGTCTCGGCCTGCCTCCACGTAACCACCGAGACAGCCAACCTGGTGCTGACCCTCAAGGAAGGTGGAGCCGAGGTCGTGCTCTGCGCCGCCAACCCCCTGAGCACCCAGGACGATGTCGCCGCCGCCCTGGTGGCGGACGGCATACCGGTCAACGCCATCAGGGGCGAGGACGATAAAACATACTACAAACACATCAACACCACCCTCGACCATAAACCCAACTTAAGCGTGGACGACGGCGCCGACCTGGTTACCACTTTACACACCAAACGAACCGAGCTCATCGGCGATGTTATCGGCGGCACCGAGGAGACCACCACCGGCGTTATCCGCTTGCGCAGCCTGGAGAAGGCGGGCAAGCTGAAATACCCCATGATTGCCGTAAACGACGCCCCGACCAAATACCTCTTCGACAACCGCTACGGCACCG
>CAYQPY010000032.1:0-10110 GCA_964419705.1 uncultured Dehalococcoidales bacterium | reverse complement strand
GATGGCCTATCAGGAAGAGGAACAGGTAAGGCTGAGGCGGCAGCGCAGCAAGCATGCCATATCCCTGGCCATGCAGGGGCGGTGGCGGGAGGCGGTGGCGGCCAACGAGGATATAATCGCCAGCTTCCCCGGTGACGTCGATGCCTATAACCGCCTGGGCCGAGCCCATATCGAGCTGGGGGAGTACGCGCTGGCCAAGGAAGCCTACGCCCGAGCCATGGAGCTCGACCCCTATAACATCATCGCCCAGAAGAACCTGCAGCGCCTTTCCTATCTGGGGGAGGAGACGGATGTGGTCGGTGATTCCGACCACGTCGACCCCCAGCACTTTATCGAGGAGACGGGCAAGACGGGAGTGGTCGCCCTTTACCGCCTGGCGCCGCTGGCGGTGCTGGCCAAGATGGGGGCGGGTGACAGGGTCTACCTCAAGGCGGACAGGGTGGGTGTAAGCGTGGAGAACGGGCGCGGCGAGTACGTGGGACAGGTCGAGCCCAAGCACGGGCAGCGACTGATAAAGATGATGGGGGGCGGCAACCGCTACAGCGCGGCTATCGTCAGCATCAGCGAGGAGCGGGTGACGGTCATTATCCGCGAGATATACCAGGACCCCTCCCAGGCGGGGCAGCTTTCCTTCCCCCCACGGGCAACGGACAGCCTGCGCCCTTACCTGAGCGATAAGATGCTGCGGCGCGAGCTGGAGAATATCGAGACTATGGCCGACGAGTCGGTTGATACGGATAACAGCGGGGATAGATAGGATTAGGAGGTTTTACCCGATATGGTTTTAGGTAAGGTCCGACCGGTAGACATAGAAAAAGAAATGAGCAGCTCTTACCTCGATTACGCCATGAGCGTCATCGTTGCCCGCGCCCTGCCCGATGTGCGCGACGGCCTCAAACCGGTGCAGCGGCGCATCCTCTACGCCATGGACGGGCTGGGGCTGGCGCCCAACAGCCCGCACAAGAAGAGCGCCCGTATCGTGGGTGAGGTGCTGGGTAAGTATCACCCTCACGGCGACGCTCCGGTCTACGAAGCCATGGTGCGTATGGCGCAGGAATTTTCCATGCGCTACCCGCTGGTTAGCGGACAGGGTAACTTCGGCAGTGTCGATAACGACCCACCCGCCGCCATGCGCTATACCGAGGCGCGGCTGGCGCTTATCGCCGAGCAGATGCTGGTCGATATCGATAAAGATACCGTCGGCTTCATGGCCAACTTCGACGACAGTCTGAAAGAGCCGCTCGTCCTGCCCACCCGGCTGCCCAACCTGCTGGTCAACGGCAGCGCCGGCATCGCCGTGGGCATGGCCACCAGTATCCCGCCGCATAATTTGAGTGAGATCTGCGACGCCATCGCCTACCTCATCGAGAATCCCGAAGCCACCGTCGACGAGCTGACCCAGTTCGTTAAGGGGCCCGATTTCCCCACCGCGGGCATTATTCGCGGGGGGGAGGGCATTAAGAACGCCTACGCCACGGGGCGGGGCAAGGTGGTGGTGCAGGCTAAGGCTATGATCGGCGACGGCGCGGGCGGGGGGCGGCAGCAGATAGTGGTCACCGAGCTTCCCTACCAGACCAATAAGGCGGCTTTGGTGGAGAGGATTGCCGATCTGGCCAAGAACAAGAAGGTGGAGGGCATCAGCGGGCTGCGCGACGAGTCGGACCGGCAGGGGATGCGCATCGTCATCGAGCTTAAACGAGAGGCGCAGCCGAAGAAGGTGCTCAATAACCTCTATAAGCACACCGCCTTGCAGTCGTCCTTCTTCGTTAACATGCTCGCCCTGGTTGACGGCCAGCCGCGGGTAATCAGCCTCAGGGAAGCGCTTCAATACTACATAGATTTTCGCCGTCTGGTTATTACCCGACGTTCCAAGTTCGAGTTGAAGCAGGCCAAAGCCCGGGCGCATATCCTGGAGGGGCTCAAAATCGCCCTGGACAACATCGATAAGATTATCGCCACCATTAAGAAGTCAGCCACCGCCGAAACCGCCCGCAAAGAGCTGATGAGCGGCTTCGGCTTATCGCAACTACAGGCGCAGGCTATCCTCGACATGCAACTGCGGCGGCTGGCCAACCTGGAGCGGAAAAAGATAGCCGACGAGTACGCCGAGCTGTTGAAGACCATCTCCTACCTGGAAGACCTGCTGGCTAACCGTAAGCGCATGCTGCTCCTCATAAAGGAAGAGGTGAGCCAGCTTAAAGAAAAGTTCGGCGACGAGCGCCGCACCGAGATAAGCGAAGAAGAGATAACCGAGTTCCGCGAGGAAGACCTTATCCCCCACCAGAGGGTGGTGGTGACGCTGAGTAACCGCGGCTTCGTCAAGAGGGTGGCTTCTCCCAGCTACCGCTCGCAGCACCGGGGGGGGAGGGGTATCATCGGCATGGTGACCCGCGAGGCCGACGCGGTAAGGCTGCTGGTGGTGGCCGATACCCACGACCACCTGCTCTTCTTCACCAACCGGGGGCGGGTCTTCTACCTCAAGTGCTACGAAATACCCGCCGACAGCTCGCGGGTGGCTAAGGGAATGGCGGTGATTAACCTCTTTTCCGTGGCCGACAAGGAGCGGGTTACGGCTATGGTCACCCTGCCCGATTTCGAGCCCGGTTCCTATCTATTGGTGGCGACCCGGCTCGGCGAGGTCAAGAAGACGACCGCCGATAAGTTCGCCGCCGTGCGCAGCAGCGGACTGATTGCCATGGACCTGGAGGCTGGGGACGAGCTGGTAACCGCCCGTTTAGCCACCGATAAGGACGATATGCTTTTGTTTACCCAGGAGGGGCAAGCCATCCGTTTCGCCGTAGCCGACCTGAGGGCGGCATCTAGGACCAGCGGGGGAGTGCGCGGCATCCGCTTGGATTCTGCCGACCATGTGGTGGGGATGGATGTTATCCGCCCCAAAGGCTACGTGTTGGTGGTGACCAGCGGCGGCTTCGGCAAGCTCACCCCGGTGGACGCCTATCCCAGGCAGCACCGCGCCGGGGGTGGGGTGAGGACCTTTAAACTGGTGGAAAAGGCGGGCAAGGTCGCCGCCGCCGAGGTGGTCTCGCTTTCCGAGCAGGTAATGATTATCACGACGGAGGGCATCGTCCTCCAGACGCCGGTCAAGGAGAAAGACCCCAAGCAGGGCATTTCGGTTCAGGGGCGGAGCACCCAGGGGGTAAGGCTGATGAGGCCCGACCCCGGCGACGAGGTGGTGGCTATCGCCTCTTTCGAGAAGGAGACCAAGTAGTGCCGCCTTCTCTGGCGGGCAAGGCGGCTATCGTCACCGGGGGGAGGCGGGGTATCGGGCGGGCTATCGCCCTGGCTTTAGCCGAGGCCGGCGCCGATGTCGCCTTAGGCGATAGGGTGGTTGACGACGACTTCGAGGCTGTCGCCGCCGAAATTAAAAAGCGGGGGCGGCGCGCTCTGGCCGTCCGGGCCGATATTACCAAGAAAGCCGACGTCGATAACCTGGTGCAGAAAACGCTAGTCGAGCTGGGCACGGTTGACATACTGGTCAACAACGCCGCCATGAACATCCGGGCGCCCCTGCTCGAGCTCAACGAGGAAGGCTGGGACCGGGTTATCGACACCGACCTCAAGGGCTATTACCTCTGCTCCCAGGCGGCGGGGCGGGTAATGGTTAAACAAAAGCGGGGCAATATCGTCAATATCGCCTCCACGGCGGCGGTGGATACCGCCCCCGGGATGGGCGCCTACTGCATCGCCAAGGCGGGGGTGGTTATGCTCACCCGTATTCTGGCGTTAGAGCTAGCCGAGCACAATGTAAGGGTAAACGCCGTGGCTCCCTCCCTGGTCAAGACCAAATTCAGCCAGCCTTTGTGGAGCGACGCCGAGACATTGAAAGAGATTGAAGCGGGGATACCGTTGGGGAGATTGGCCGAGCCGGAGGATATAACGGGCGCGGTGCTCTTTTTAGCCTCCGAAGACTCGGCCTACATCACCGGCCATACTATTGTCGTCGATGGCGGCTCAATCGCCTAGCTTCCGCTTACAGTCCGCGCTCAAGCGCTCCAGTCCGCAGGCATTACAGGCGTTATAGTGGCAGTCGGGGGTTTCCTCACCCTTAAAGGCGCGTCGGTATTCTTTTTTCAGGAAAGCGGTGGTTACCCCGGGGTCGATGTGCGCCCAGGGCAGTTTTTCATCCAGCGAGCGCTCTCTCTGAGCGTAAAAGGCGGGTTCCAGCCCGCTCTTTTTAAAGGCGTCGAGCCAGTTCCGGTAGTTTAATCTTTCGTCCCAGGCGTCGAAGGTCGAGCCCGACTTCCAGGCATCGTAGATGACTTTACCCAGCCTGCGGTCGCCCCGCGACAGCGCCGCCTCGAGCAGGCTGACCTCGGGGTCGCGCCAGGACAGACGGCTGCCCTTGCGGCGCAACCCTGCTTTGAGCACCTCGTGCTTGGCATTCAACTGCTCTTCATTGTCCTGAGCCACCCACTGGAAGGGGGTGTGGGGCTTGGGGATAAAGGTGGAGAGGCTGATTCTGACCTGGGGCATGCCGCCCCTGGTCCCCCTGCCCGTGGCGCGGATTTTAGCCACCAGCTGCACGATTTCCTCAATGTCCTCAATAGTCTCGGTGGGCAGGCCGAGCATAAAGTATAATTTAAGACTTCTCCAGCCGTGGGCGAAAGCCGCCTCCGCCGTGGCCAGTATCTTTTCCTCGGTGGTGCCCTTGTTGATGGTGCGGCGCAGCCTTTGGCTGCCCGCCTCGGGGGCGAAGGTAAGCCCGGTCTTGCGGCGGGCGGGCAATGATTCCAGCAATTTAAGCGAGAAGCTGTCGATGCGCAGGCTGGGCAGGGAGAGCGCCAGGTTTTTGTACTGGCGCGCCAGGCCCGCCACCAGCTCTTCGATTTTTTGGTAGTCGCTGGTGCTCAAAGAGACCAGCGAGACCTCGTCGTAGCCGCAGTTGGCGATAAGCTCCCCCACCGCCTTGATGACCTCGGCCTGGGGGCGCTGGCGGAGGGGGCGGTAGAGGATTCCCGCCTGACAGAAACGGCAGCCGCGGGTGCAGCCCCGCTGAATCTCCACCGCCGCCCGGTCGTGGACGACCTCGATATAGGGGACGACGGGGCGGGTGACGGGGGGCGGCAGTTTGTCGGCGATGCGCCGCTGGATAACCTCTTTGGCTCTGTCCTCAGTCGGACTAATGCTCTTAAACATACCGTCGGGCTGGTACTCGGCTTTGTAGAAGGCGGGGACATAGACACCGGGGACGGCGGCTGCCTGTTGCAATAGCTCTTTTCGGGGGGCTTTGTTCTTCTTCCATTCACGAAAGATATCGAGCAGCTCGACCAGAGCCTCTTCGCAATCGCCGATGACGAAGAAGTCGATGAAGTCGGCCATCGGCTCGGGGTTGAGGCAGCAGCTGCCGCCGGCGATGACGATGGGGTGGGCGTCCGTCCTTTCTTCAGCCAGCACGGGTATCTGCCCCAGCTCGAGAATATTCAGGACGTTGGTGTAGGTCAGCTCGTAGTCCAGCGAGAAGCCGATAACGTCAAAATCTTTTAAGGGTCGCTTGGACTCAAGGCTGAGCAGGGGGAGGCCCGCCGCTCGCAGGGCGGCTTCCATATCCACCCAGGGGGCAAAGACCCTCTCGGCGAGGATGTCGGGCTGACTGTTCAATATTTCGTAGAGGATGGGCAGCGCCATGTTGGACATGCCGACCTCGTAGGTGTCGGGGTAGGAGAGGGCGAACTTGAGGGCGGTCTTATCCCAGTCCTTGACGATGCTGTTCCACTCGCCGCCCGTGTAGCGGGCGGGGCGAATGACTTTATAGAGAATGGGGTCGGGGTAGGCCAAATATTTTCTCCTACTCTTTTCGCAGCAGCTTGCGGTAATAGGGGGAATGAGCCAGATAGAGGCCCATCACCGGGTTGTGGCCGAAGACCCTATCCTTAGCTACCAGCACGGTGACGGGGGCTTTAGCGTACTTAAAGAAGAGCGAGTCGTGCCCCACGCAAAGCCCGACCACGATGTTGAAGTCGGTGCCGGCGTCGTTTAAGATTTTAGCCTGGCTTATGGGGTTGCACATTGCCTCGAAAGAGCCGGGGCCCCTTATCTTCTGCTCCTCGGTGATGCCGATTCTTTCCTTGGGTATGGCGCCCGCCTTGCAGCAGACGGAGACGACCTCAAAGCCCCGGTTTTCCAGGATTTCAGTGAGTATTTCGGCTTCGTCCTTTAAGCCCAGGCAGGAGGCAATGCCCAGTTTACGAAAGCCCATCTTCTTTGCGAACTGGATAATCTCTTCCACGCGGGGGTAGCGCGTGGTCAGCCCTTCGGGCAGGTTCATATAGCACTCGGCTTCCTGGATGGACGCCTGGCGGGCGAACTCCCTGACCTGGGGGTCGTCGTATTCGGTCAGCGCCTGCTGGATGATATCCTGTTTGGTTTTTGTCGGGCAGTTTTCGGGGCCTTTCAGAGACGCTTTGCTGTCACACACCACCATGGTGCACTTGGCGCACTGGGGGTTTTCGGTCATAAAGCCTCCTCTCCTTCGCTTTGGGTATAGCCATATTACTATAGACGATAGCTTCGGTTTTTACAATCGGTGGGGGTTTTATCACCCCTGTTTAGCGTAGGTCTTTCTTTCCCACCCAATACCCACCCTAAATGGGGTGTAACCCCTTTAAGCCCCTTATTTGGGGGTGCTAAACGGTTGAAAACGGGGAGATTGCCGTCTAAAATAGCACTAGTCGGCAAGGAGGGCGAGATGGAGCATATCTGGGCACCGTGGCGAATAAGGTATATCGAGCAGGGCAAGGTGGAGGGCTGCTTCCTCTGCGATAAGCCCAAGGAGAATAACGACAGCCAGAACTACATCCTGCACCGGGGCCAGCATAACTTCGTTATCCTGAACAGCTACCCCTATAACCCGGGCCATATTATGGTCGCCCCCTACCGCCACGTGGACAGCCCGGAGAAGCTAAGCGACGAAGAGCTCCACGAGCACTACGAGCTGGTGAAAAAGAGTCTCGGGGTCTTAAGGGAGGTTTTTAAACCCGGGGGCTTTAATGTCGGCATGAACCTGGGACGGGTGGCGGGGGCGGGCGTCGACGACCACATCCATACCCATATCGTGCCGCGCTGGGCGGGGGATTCCAACTTTATGCCGGTAATGGCTGACGTCAGGGTGATACCCCAGGCCCTGTCCGAATGCTATGAAAAGCTGAAGGGCAAATTCTAGCCTAGTCCTGCCTCTTCTTGAACTTGGCTTTGAGCGCTTCCGCTTCCTGCATCTTCTGGAACTCTTCCTCGGTGAGGGGCTTCCAGGACTTGACCTTGTTACCCTCTATGGTGATGACAAAAAGCTCCCGGCATTTCCAGCAGCGGTAGGGGCCTTCGTAGTCCGGCTCGAGCAGGGACTGGCTACCCGCGGTACCACATTTGGGGCATTCTATGGTTATCATCATGCCACACCTCGGATGTCTGTTTGGTGCCCCCAAGCGAATTCGAATCGCTGTTTACGGCTTGAAAGGCCGCTGTCCTAGGCCTCTAGACGATGGGGGCACGTCACTAAAGTATAGCAGAGACGACCTCGTGTCAACAACAACCTTTTATTGGCATGGGCTAGCCTTCGGTTCGCTGGTTAATGTGCTAAAATATCCTTAATGGCTGAAGGACACTGGTTTAAGCGGAATCTTGTCCCCATACTGGCCCTGCTCTTCGTTGTCGGCATCAGCGTCGGCATTTTTTTCTTTTACCGCAGCTCCCCCGACATGCTCGAGACCCTGGAGGGCTACGGCTACCTGGGCGCCTTCCTCATCAGCCTGACCTTCAACGCCACCGTTATCCTGCCCGCGGGCAATGTCCTGGTGATGGCCACTCTGGGTGCAGTATTGCCCTCGGCTCTGCTGGTGGGGCTGGCGGGTGGGGCGGGGGCGGCTATCGGCGAGATTACCGGCTATATGGCCGGCTACAGCGGGCGGGGGGTGGTGGCGAGGTGGAAGCTCTATAACCGGATGGTGGAGTGGCTGCGGAGGTGGGGGATGCTGGCCATTTTCTTCCTCTCTGTGATACCCTTTTTCTTCGACCTGGCCGGGATTGCCGCCGGTGTCCTGCGTTATCCCTTGTGGAAGTTCCTCATTGCCTGCTGGTTGGGGCGGATGGTGCTCTATATCGCTATGGCTTATGCCGGCGCCTGGGGGTGGGATGTGGTGCTGGGCTGGTTCGGTTAGCGCCGCCCGATTTTGAGCAGCAGCAGCGAGCCGACGCTAAAGTAGATAAAGCAGGCCAGGAACATAATCGAGTAGCCCAGGTTGGGGCTGTAGCTGTTACCGAAATCGATGAGCGGCCCGATGAGGCGCGCCAGCGCCGCGCCGCCGGCGGTGGCCAGGTTGGTCAGCCCCAGGTATCTCGCCTCCTCTCCCTTGGGCACTAAATCCGTAGCCAGAGCCCAGTTGCTGCTCATAAAAGCCCCGAAAGCGATGCCCACCAGGCCGCTGCAGAGCATTATCAGGGTGAAGTTTTGCCCGCTCAAGAATATGAGGGCAATAGCCACCGCGCCCAGCAGCCCCGCCGCGAGCGCAATGGGGCGGCGGCCTATCCGGTCCGAGAGCCGACCCGCAGGATAGACGACGATGAGCATGCCGGCTATAGCCACCAAGGAGAAGCGGGCGGTGGCGGTGGCGGGGTCGGGGACGCCGACGACATCCATCAGGAAGTACATGGCGAAGGACTGGAGAGTGGTGAAAGCCATCATAATAAATAAGCGGGAGAGGATGAACCAGATGAAATCGCGGTGCGCCCTGGCCTTAATCTTGAAGCTCTTATAGATGGTGGGGAAAAGAGGCAGCCGGGCGCCGCCCTTGCCGGGGCGTTCCCTGACGGTGAATATGGTGATAACCATCGCCGCCAGCAGGACAGCCCCCAGCATGGCCAGGGATAGCCAGAGCCAATAGCCACCGTCGCCCGCGGAGTAGCGGTCCATGAAGATGGCTATGGGGTAGAGCAGGGCGACCCCGCCGGCTATCTCCAGGAAGCCCTTGACCCCCGAAGCCAGCCCCCGCTTGCCCTGGGGCACCATGTCGGGGATGAAAGCCTGATAGGGGCCCTGGGTGGTGTTGGTGGCAATCTGGAGCAGGCAGTAGCTAACGAAGATGATCAGGAAGCTGCCGACCCAGCCGATTCCCGCCAGGAAGAGCATCGCCACCAGCGTGCCCACCAGGATAAAGGGGCGGCGGCGTCCCCAGTTGAAGCCGGAACGGTCGCTGATGGCGCCGGCGATGGGCTGGACGACTATAGCCAGCATCAGGCCGGCGAAGGTGAGCAGTCCCAGGTAGGTGCTCTTTTCGGCTAGCGGCACGAGGTCGAGCAGGCGCGCGGGGATGATAATGGTGTGCAGGCCGCCCCAGATGGCGGCCAGGGCGAAACCGAAGACGGTAATCTTGAGATAGTCAGTGCGGCGGAAGGTGCTGTTATTAGTCGCCATTTTTTATTCTGGTTAAGCATAGCAGAGCCAGACTAAAGAGGCAATGTTTGGGGGGGCGTGCGTTTGTTGTCCCACCATACCCACCCTAAATGGGGTGTAACCCCTTTAAGCCTCTCTTTTACCCCCACCCCACCATAAGGAGAAGAACCCAATCCCTATCGGGGGGTTTGAAAGGGGGCAAAGCCCCCTTTCTACCTTAAAAGGGTGGTGGGTGGGAATAGATATAAGAAGGGGCTATACCCCCCCGTATAACAGGGTTTTCACCTGTCTTAATCTCCAAAAATAGGTGGGTGTTTGAGCCAATATCAAGTAGAATGCCCCTTTTGTCCCGCCGTTTCGCTGTGGTATAATCCTGACGGCTATTCACCAAAATATTCATTAAAAGGAGGCGATATGCCAGCTATTTTTTGGGTCGTGCCCGCAGCGGGAATCATAACCATAATCTTCGCCGTATTTTTAGCCCGAAACGTGCTCAAGCGTTCCATGGGCACGCCCAAGATGAAAGAAATCGGGGACATTATCTTTCAGGCTGCCTGGGCTTTCTTGAAGCGCCAGTACAGCACCATCGCCATCTATTCGGTGGCGATTGCCGTTGTTATCGGGGTCCTGGTGGGGGTGCTGGGAGGAACCGAGGTGGAGGGTTTGAGTGCCTTTGATGTCGGCTGGCGCACTGGCGTCGCCTTCCT
>CAYQPY010000031.1:0-10129 GCA_964419705.1 uncultured Dehalococcoidales bacterium | reverse complement strand
TGCCCACCCCCGGTGCCCCGTCGAGCGGTGAGGTCAGTACGACGGGCGCGGTCAGGCTGTCGATATAGCTCACCAGGCTGGTGTGGGCGCTGTCCACCGACCAGAGCTGTTGCCCGTGGAGCCATAGCCCCACCATCTTAGCCCCATCCTCAAGCCCCCTGGTGACGCTCTCAAAGCTCGGCCCCAGCGGGAATGTCGGGTTCAGGCAGCGCTCTATACCCCCGTCGGCATCGAAGTTGGTGGCATACAATGTCCCTTCGGCGGAGATTATCAGTTTATTAATCTCGCCCTCGGCGAGACTATCTATCTGCTTCCAGCCGCTCCCGCCGATAATAAAGCGGTAGATAGCACTTGAGTGATTTGGACCCTCTTGGCAGTGGCTGGCAGCATAGACAGTATTATTGTGGCTGTAGCCCGGGTCAAAAGCAACAGTCATCTCATTGAGAGCCGTTTCCCCCGCTATTAATTGAGGCAACTGCTCACCTAGCGGCTCGAACGACTGGCCGTTATCTCCCGACCAGTAGACCCAGCCGTCTTTGTTGCCCACCAGGATGGCTCCGTCCTCACTATAGTTGGGGGACAGGGCTAAGGAGTTTAAGGGCTGGTCGCCGACCTCCGCCATTTCGGAGTAGCTCAAGCCGCTGTTGGCGGTGAGGTAGACCACCCCGCCCCCGCCAAAGCCGCCGATGAACCAGCTACTTTCATCGACCACCGCCCAGGCGTCTACGGGCAGGGGGGTGCTGTGGCGGCTAAAGCTCTGCCCGTCATCATCCGACTTCCATACCGAAGGGCTGTCGCCGCCGGCTCCGGCCAGTAACACTACCCGATTGTCGCCGCCGTAGTGTGGGCAAAGCGCCACCCGTTCCAGCTTTTCCACGTCGGGCAAGGCGGCGCAAAATACCCTCTCCCAGACCCCCTCACGGCAGCGCCAGAGGCTGTGCCCGCCCCCGTCCCGGTGGGTAAGCATAAAGAGGGTATTGTCCTGGCCAACTGGTGAAGGCGCCAGGTCGATAATATCGCTGATTTCGGTGTCAATCAGGCCGGTCTGGTTCCAGGTCAGGCAACCGTCCAGGCTGATGGAAAAGGCGCTCTCGCTGCCGCTGGTGACGGCGTAGGCGACCCCGCTATGGCTAAAATCGGCGGAAACCGCCACATAGACGGCTCCATCGCCCGTGGGCGCTTTCCGGCTCGGCTGCCAGCTATCCCCCGCGGCGGGGCTGTGCCATAGCTGCCCGTTGCTTCCCCCCGCCGCCAGCTCCGAGCTGTCGCCGTCCTGGGCAAGGGACAGGCTTATGATATCGGCGTCCGGCCCCAGGTCGTAGGCGCCGCCCTCGTTCACCCGGTAGACCCCGCCCGTACCACCCGCGCTTACCCCGATAAAAAGCTCGTAGAAGATGTCGAAACCGCCGGGGAAGACAATACGGCTGGCCGAGCTCACCTTAAGGTTGGTGGTGTTATCCTCAAGCAGCTCGATGCGCTCGGACCAACTGCCGATAGCCCCCTCGTTATTGATGATATAGCTGTGAGCCTCGTCGCTAGCCAGCGCTACCAGCCGAAAGCTGTGGGCGAAGCCGGGCGAACAGGCGATGGCATAAATATCGTAGCCCTCCGCCATCATATCCGTCCACCCCGCCCCGAAATCTCCCTCGGCGATGTAATAGACGCCGCCGTGCTGGTCAGTGGCGCTGTCGGCGGTGCCGATAAAGACCAGGGGGTGGTTAGCGCCGTCGTAGCCGACATCTAGACAGGCAATCGTCTCGTTATCGTCGAAATCGGGCAGGGTGCCCTCGCTCACCGGGTTAAAGGCCTCTCCCCCGTCGGCGGACTTATAGACGTGGCGGCCGTCGGTGAGGTATATGGTTTCGGCGTCCTGGCGAGGGCAGACGATATCGACCACCGCCCCACCCTCGTAATCCGTCTCCGCCCAGCTCAGCCCCCCGTCCTCCGACCGCATCAGGTAACTCTCTCCATCCACCCTGACGGCGTAAAGGGTGCCGTCAGCCGCCAGGCTCAAGTTGGCGAGGTTCGAACCGGGGGCTAGCTCCCACCCCCCGGCTTTCCCCTTGGCGGGTATGTTGACTTCTGACCACTCGGCTATATCGGTATCGGCGGCAACGACGGCTGCCGAGCCGAGCAGTCCCAAAAGCACTAGTATTCCCAGAGCTCTTAATTTTGCCATTTGGCGAAAGGGGGACTTTCATTTTAGACACAAAGGCAGACAGAAGTCAATAGGTCGGGTAAAAAGAAGAGCCCCCCCTTCTCGGAAGGGGGGGCTCTTTGCTATCCGCTTGAAGCGTTAGTCTTCTAGCTTAGATCAGGGTACTCTCCTGGTCGTCACTATTAGAATAACCACTGCAATCGTCAGCGCACCACCAATGCCGATTATCACCCAAATCCATGTGGGTGTAATCTCATTTTGTTCTACCACTACGGCTGGTCCGGGATCGACTACTTCAGCCGGTTCGTCTGCGGTAGTGAAGAGGCAGACAGCCCAGGCTGAGTAGACGCCGTCGTTACTCGCCCTCACCCTCCAGTAGTAGACGGTGGAGTACTCCAGACCGGGTATGCTAGCGAAAGCGTTCTCGGCTGAAGTATAGGTGGTGGCATCAGTCCAGTCGACGGTGCCGTCAGCACTCGCGGCTACTACCTGAAGGTCGTAGCTGGTAGCACCGACAACAGCATCCCAGGAGTAATTGGTGGTAAGGAGGATACCGTCGGAGCCGCATATCGGCGAGCAGAGGTAGGGAACTGCGCCAAGAGCGGTATCGAATGTGCGCAGGTCTGACCACTTGCTCACTTTAGGCGAGCCACAGGCCACTCTGACCTCCCAGTAGTACTTTTCGCCCGGGGTAAGTCCCTCGATGACGACACAGGTCTGTAGGTATTCAGAGGTGAAGTTGTCGAAGAGGACCATGTTTTCCGGGCAGGTCGGGCAGTAGCTGTAGATGTAGACCTCGTAGTATTCAGCGCCATCCAGCGCCTCCCACTCGAGGGTAGCGGTGGTGGTAGTCGCCAGCAAGGCTCCGTCAGCCGGTAAGAGCTGGACTACTTGCGTTGCCAGCGGGTCGTCCCACATCCAGATGTCGTAGGTGGGGGAATCGCCAGGAACGTCGTCGAGAGCCCAGAGTACGTTGCTACCCCAGGTCAGCCACAGGTCATCCGGATAGACGGTGAAAGCTGTGTAGCCCGCCGGTTCTGTCGCTGCCGGGTGCAAGAGCGAATTAGGCACGGTAGGTCCAGTTGATAGGAACTCGAACTCGACGTAGTTAGCACCCGTGACCTCGTTAATCGTAGCCAGCGCGTCCACGGTGCGCCAGACGCCGGTGTCACAGAAAGTGAGTCCGCCCGTCGGGACGGTGACTGTCAGGAAGTTGCTGAGGGCGACAGCATTAGCGCCGCTACAGGTGGTGCACTCTCCTTCAGTGTCGCAAGCAGCGTCTGTCAAAGTAGTTGTGGATGAGACGTCTAGGGTGCCATAAGCCCCTGACTCGAAGCCCCTGATGCCAACGTCAGCCGTAATCGTGCACGCGCAGTGAGCCGCCTCGCCGTTTGCAGGGACCCACACTCGCGAGCAGGTTCCGTCGAACGCGACAATCTCGAGCAGCTCACCGTCGATGAAGGTGCCGCTTATCGTGGTTACTGTATCGGTGCTGACAGCAAAGTCAGCGTCGCAGCCACAAACAAGATCGCCGCACGCGCAGTCGATTTCAATGGTGCCGGAGGCTGTAATGGGATTCACACTACCGCCTACTCCGGCGTCAGACACATATAGGACGGTGTCGCCCGCGGCATCTATGCCCGAGGCCACACACAGGCTACATGGAAGACAATCGCCGGTAGCGGTGGAGAGGTACAGCCAGTCCTGCTTGAACGGCAGTGCGTTCACCAGGTCGACGGCGCATCGTCCGATGTCGGTTCCGGCAGCAGCGTATATCACGCTCTCGCCGGGGTCATCCGCGACGGCGTAGCCGGGGTCAAAGACGACGTAGGTCTGTACCGGTGAAGCTTCGTCGTTGAAGCCGTAGGTTAGCGCGTCCTGAATCTCGGCCCAGGTTTCGCCCAGGTCGCTGGACAGGTAGACCTGACCGCAAGCATCGCCAAAGAGTACGTCAGAATCGGCGGCTCTTGGCAGCGAGAGGTCAAAGTCCACGCCGTTGCAGGCCGGTACGCCCACAGTATTCAGGACAGTGAATTCGCTCCAGGGTTGGGCGCCGTGGTTGGTGGTCCTGTATATGTTGCCGGCATAATCACCACCGCCGGCCGTTAACACGGTATCCTCGTCAACCACTATCCAGGCCGAAATAGCCGGCCTGTCGAAGCAGGGGTAGGTGAGCGGAGCCCAACTGCAACCCGCATCGATTGTCCTGGCCAGATAGAACTCGGTGTTGGCCATGTAGACAACGGAGGTGCTGTTGAAGTCGGGAGATACTTCGACCCAGTCATAGAGCGGGAAGTTCACGAAATCGGAATTATCTTGGGTCGTTAAGGGGTAGAAGAAGCGGCTGCTATGGACCCTCTCCCAGTAGGTGCCGTCCCAGCGCAGCAGGCTGCGGAGGTCTTGGTTCGCATGACAGCTATCCAAATCATTAGTCAGCACGTACATGGTCGAGCTGTCGGTAACGTAGTCCGGTGAGTGGGTCAAATCGAGAACTTCGTCGATTTCCATGTCAATCAGAGAAATCTGGTTAAAGTACTCACCGATGTTGTCGCCGCAGGACATGGAGAAGGCGCAATCGCAACCCCTGGTTCCCGCTACGGCTGAACCGAACAGAACGTAGGTTCGGTCGGTGCCCGTGGGGTCCTTTTTGCTGGGGGCCCAGGTCCAGCCGCCGTCAGCGCTGTAGTAGACGCGGGTTGGGCTTTGCAGCTGGTATTCATCCCAGGCACCAGCTAGCAGGCCATCGGCATCGTCGATATCAAGGCTGCAGATGTTGGCGTGCCTGATACCTTCACAACCGGTGGTAAAGCCCTGGACATTGAGGTCAATACAGCCGCTGGCTGGAATGGTGTCGGCTACGCGGTAGACATCGCCACCCTCACCCCACCAGTCGTCAGTGCCAGCTTCATCGAAGTCCTCAACGGCAACAGTGCCGACAAACAGGGTCGGCTCGGTCGCGTAGTAGCTGGGGAACATCATCCTGGTGGCATGCTGGATGGTGTATGACCACCGGCAGTCCCACTTAAGCTCGGTGACCTGGTTCCAGCTGCAGACAGTAAGGGTGCTGATAACACTGGTGCCGCCACAGAAGGTGGCAGCTGGAACGCCAAGAGTAGGAAGCGTGACCACGCGCCAGCTGACGGTACCGTCGGTAACCTTGACGTTGACGGACCCGGCAGCATGCACGCTGTCGACGGTGAAGACGACGACCTCGTTATCGGTCAGGGTATCGGTAGCGGGTAAAGCGCCACCCTCGTAGTCGATTTCAGCACCCAGGCCATCCGGGTCGGTGAAGTTCATTGTCGCCCCTTGGTCGCCGGCTCTTACCGTGACTACAGCCGCTGTGTTGAGCGCAAAGTTGATGCTCATCAGCGGCGCGGTTACGACAGCGTAGACCTTGGGTACGTTGTCAAAGCCGGGCGCGGCGGCTACAGAGTAGACGTCGTAGCAGCCGTAAGCGCTGTCATAGGTGGCCAGGATGTTTGCACCGCCGGGTGTGACGCCAGCGCCGAAGGAGGTGATAGTCCAAGCACCGGTGGAGTAATCGATAGTGCCGGCGCCGCCATGGTCTCCGGTGAGAACGCCATCGCCGTCAGGGTCAGTGAAGGTCTCATCGGGAACAGCGTCGGTTAAGGTGATTGTGCCCGGCAGCAGCGGGGGAAAAGTTAGCGTGCCGCCGATTGGTAGGGCACCATTGTTGGCTACGCCCGTATCCTCGGTGGGTACCGTCTGGGGACAGCAGCCGAAGCACTCGACTTGCAGGTCCATCCACTCGGCGGAGAAGGTCTCATCGGATATCCAGAGAACGGTACCAACGGCCGGGTCTCCGTCTTGCTGGAAGTGGCCGGTGACGTACCTGGTGCCGATTAAGGTAATAGGCAGGCCGGAGCCATCATAGCCGAGGTCAATGGAGGTGATGGGCTCGCCAGTAATGGCGATACCGCAGGCTCCGCAGAGCTTCTTCTCCAGGTCGGCCGGGACTACCAGCGCGAAGCTCATGCCGCCGTTGATGGACTTGAAGACGTAGTTGCCATCAGTCAGGTAGAGGACGTCTTCGCTCACGCTGGAGCAGACCATGTCGACAACAGCCCCGCCGGGTGCGCTGGTATTGGTGTTAAAGTAGTAGAAGGGCACTTGCGAGACGGACCAGGTGCGCCCGTTGTCGCTGGACTTGAAGACGTCGTTGCCACCGGGGTTGTTGGGCGTGGCCGGTCCTGTAGGTGAGGTGGCATTGGCTACGTAGGCGTAAATGTCGCCGTTAATAGCCCTGGCCATCGGTCCTACCTGGGTGATAGTGGAAGAATAGAACCAGAGGCCAAAAGCGCCCGCTGTGGGTTCAAATTCTAGCCACGCGTTGGAAGGGACAGGCACCAGGTCATCGTAAGGCCCGGCTGCGGCTGGAATGGCAAACAGCATCATGCTGGCTACCAGAACAAGCGCGAAGCCTATCCCCATAATTTTAGATAATTTATTTTTCATAGACCTTTATAAATCCTCCTTAGGTCTTTATATCTCCACAAAATAAAGATGCAAAACTATGCCTCTCCTCTCGTGGAGACAAGGTTTTTTCGTCTTTTCGGTTGCTTTCACGTATGCGCTTCCCTTGCGGGTTCTGCCACAAAATCACCTCCTTTACATATAAAATCAGCTAACATCACGGACTTTCCCCTGATGCTACCATAGGTAACTATAGCATACTTTCTGCTGTTGTCAAGTCCTCCTTGGGGCTATTCATCAATACGTACATATATATTTCAAGCCCCTAAATAATAGCACAACATTACCTTTAGTCAATTCCTAGGCCTCCTTGGTCAGGTTGGCCAGGAACTCGGCGTTGGACTTGGTCTTGCGCATGCGGTCGAGCACCCGCTCCGTGGTCTCGGAGAAGTTGACGGAATCGGAGGAAATCATAGAAACCATCCGCCTCAGCAGCCACACCTGCTTTATCGTCTCCTCCCCCAGCAGTAGCTCTTCCCGACGCGTGCCGCTGCGTGGAATATCCATAGCCGGGAAGATGCGCCGCTCGGCCAGGCGGCGGTCGAGGTGCAACTCCATGTTGCCCGTGCCCTTAAACTCCTCGTAGATAAGCTCGTCCATGCGGCTGCCCGTGTCGATGAGGCAGGTGGCGATGATGGTCAGGCTGCCTCCTTCAAGGGTGTTGCGGGCGGCGCCGAAGAAGTGCTTGGGTGGATAGAGGGCGGCGGGGTCGATGCCCCCGGAAAGGGTGCGCCCGCTGGGGGGCATAACCAGGTTATAAGAACGGGTCAGGCGGGTAATGCCGTCCAGGAGAATGACCACGTCCTTGGCGCTCTCCACCATCCGTTTGGCTCTCTCCAGCGCCAGCTCGGCGACGCGGGTGTGGTTCTCCACCGGCTCGTCGAAGGTAGCCGAAATCACCTCCCCCCGCACCGCCTGCTTCATATCGGTAACCTCCTCCGGGCGCTCGCCGATAAGGCAAACGATGAGGTGGATATCGGTATAGTTGGTGCTGATGGCGTTGGCGATGGACTTGAGCAGGATGGTCTTGCCCGCCTTGGGCGGCGATACAATAAGTCCTCGCTGCCCCCGCCCGATGGGGGCAATCAGGTTCAAGAGTCGCGTAGAGAGGTCTTCGGACTTGGTCTCCAGGTTAATCAGCTTATCGGGGAAGGTGGGAGTAAGCGAGCCGAAGGGCGAACGCTTCTTGACCATGTCCGGGTTCATCTCGTTAATCGTTTCCACCCTCACCAGCCCGAAATACTTCTCGCCGTCCTTGGGCGGCCTCACCTGCCCCGCCACCACGTCCCCCGTGCGCAGCCCGAAACGCCTTATCTGGGACTGGGAAACATAGACATCGGCCGAGCTGGGCAACAGGCTGCTCTGCCTCAAAAAGCCGTAGCCCTCGCCGATAATCTCCAGGATACCCCCCGAGAAGTTATAGCCCTGCTGCTCGGCGTTAGCCTGCAGCAGCCGCTTCACCAGGTCCTGCTTCTTAAGGTTGGTGTAGCTGGAAATGCCCATCTCCTTGGCCATTTCGAGCAACTCGTCTCTGTTTTTACCTTCTAGTTCGCTAATGTTCATAAGCGTCCTCCCCTCTGTGGGTTATTTATCCCCGCCCTATTTCTCTGAGAGGCGTTGCCAGTCGCCTTGGAAACGGGCGACGCCGATATCAGTAAGCGGGTGTTGTATCATCTGCGTTAGTACTTTATAAGGCACGGTGGCGATGTGCGCCCCGGCCAGGGCCGCCGTCACGCAGTGCTGGGTGTGGCGGATGCTGGCGGCAATCACCTGGGTGTCGAATTCATAATATTCGAAGACATCGACGATGTCCCTGACCAGCGCCATGCCGTCATCGCCAATATCGTCGAGCCGCCCCACGAAGGGGCTGACGTAGGTGGCGCCGGCCAGCGCCCCCAGGATGGCCTGGTTCAGCGAGAAGCACAGGGTCATATTCACCTTTATCTTCTTCTTGGCCAGGGTTGATATCGCCTCCAGCCCGGCGGCGGTAGACGGTATTTTAACCACCACGTTGGGCGCCCAGGCGGCGATTTTTTGCGCCTGTTCAATCATTTCCTCGGCCTTTTCCACCACCACCTCCGCCGAGACCGGCCCCGGTATGATGGAACAGATTTCCTTGACTACCGCCTCGTAGTCGGCCCTGCCTTCCTTGGAGACAAGGCTGGGGTTGGTGGTCACCCCGCTGACGACCCCCAGCCGGGCCGCCTGCCTGATTTGTTCGATATTGGCTGTATCCAGGAATATTTGCATATAGCCTCCTCTGGTCGCTGTCGGTGCCTATGCGCTATAGCTCCCGGTACGGGGGGTATTTCAGGGTTGAGACACTATAGCTTTCATATACACCTCCTCTTGGGTTGGTGCATTCTATCAATTAGGGGGAAATGGGCAGGGGCGGTTGCACCCCTTCCCGTAATACTTCCTTGGCGACGCCGACGAAGTCGCGGAACAGGGGGTGGGGGTGGCCCGGCCGGGAGCCGAATTCGGGGTGGAACTGGCAGGCCAACATCCAGGGGTGGTCGGCTAGCTCGCAGACCTCGACCAGACGTCCGTCGGGGGATAGCCCGCTAAGAACCATGCCCGCCTTTTCCAGTTGGGCGCGGTATTTGTTATTAAACTCGTACCGGTGACGGTGGCGTTCCTGCACCAGCGCCTGACCGTAGGCTCGGGCGGCGAGGCTGCCCTCAACCAGCTGGCAGGGGTAGTTGCCCAGGCGCATGGTGCCCCCCTTGCTCTTCTTGTCCTTCTGGTCGGGGAGGAGGTCGATGACGGGGTGGCGGATGTCGGGGTCGAACTCGGTGGAGTTGACCTCGGCCGAGCCTAAGACGAAGCGGGCGAACTCGACAACCATGACCTGCATCCCCAGGCAGAGCCCCAGGTAGGGGATTTTATTCTCCCGGGCGTAGGTGGCCGCTTTTATCATGCCTTCAATACCTCTGATGCCGAAACCGCCGGGAACGACGATTCCCTGAACCGAGCGCAGCGCCGAATAGTCGCCGTCATTTTCCAGCGTCTCCGAGGGCAACCAGCTTAGCTCCAGCTCTCGCCCGTGGTGCAGGGCGGCGTGGTAAAGCGCCTCCCGCACCGAAAAATAGGCATCCTGCAACTCGACGTATTTACCCACCAGCGCGATGTTAATCGGCTGGCGCGGCGTCTTGATAAGCTCCACCATCTGGCCCCACTCGCTCAAATCCGGTGACTTGGCGTTGATTTTCAGCTTATCCGTAACCAGTTGCCCCAGCCCCTCCGCCTCCAAAACCAGCGGCACCTCGTAGATGGTGTCCACCG
The DNA here is from genome assembly GCA_964419705.1 of uncultured Dehalococcoidales bacterium. Classification (GTDB taxonomy): domain Bacteria; phylum Chloroflexota; class Dehalococcoidia; order Dehalococcoidales; family BS750m-G39; genus E44-bin88. Next base: position 189 of record CAYQPY010000031.1, on the reverse strand, counting down.
TGGTCATCGGTATGACCGCCTTCTGCTCCACGTCGCAGAAGAGTGATATCTTGTTCCTTATCTCCTCCGAGATAGGGTAGTCGCTGCGGCAGACGATAATATCGGGCTGGATACCGATGCGCCGCAGCTCGTTAACGCTGTGCTGGGTGGGCTTGGTCTTTATCTCCTGCGTGGAGTTAAGATAGGGGA
>CAYQPY010000030.1:0-10360 GCA_964419705.1 uncultured Dehalococcoidales bacterium | reverse complement strand
CTCCATTCCACCCCTCCGAGATTTGCGACCTTTACCGCCTTTACCCTCCACCCCTCCCAAGGTTCGAATCTCGTCTTCCGCTTATTTCTCCCTCCCCCCAAGCGCGTTTACAGGCACACCCAGCTTGCGCCCTACCCTGTTATGCAGTAAAATACGGCAACCTGGAACGCGTTAAGGATTTCAGGAGCCGAAGTGGCGGAATAGGCAGACGCGACAGTCTCAAAAACTGTTGGGGGGCAACTCCCGTGTCGGTTCGAACCCGACCTTCGGCACCATTTCGGATGCCGAGTGGTGTAGTGGTAGCACCGGGGACTTTGGATCCCTTAGCCCAGGTTCGAATCCTGGCTCGGCAGCCACTCCCATTAGTTTAAGCACCCCACCCCCATCCCCACTTGACTAATCGGGCGCAGAACTATATTCTTAAGACTGACAGACATGGCAAAGAGGCAAGCAGCCACCGCTGCGGTTGAGGTAGACAAAGCCTCGTTCAATTACAAGAACATCAAGGCAGTCGACGGGCTAACGCTAGGGATTCCGGCGGGTATCAGCTTCGGCTTACTCGGCCCCAACGGCGCCGGCAAGACCACCCTCATTCGGCTGCTGGTCGGGCTCTTAAAGCCCAAAGCGGGCGCGATACGGATACTGGGTCAGACCCCCTCCCGCCAGACCGCCCACCTCATCGGTTATATGCCCCAGTTGCCCTCGCTCTACACCGAGCTATCGGTCATGCAGAACGTAAATTTCTTCGCCCGCGTTTACAAGATGAACGATAAGCGCCGGCGCAACCAACGCGTGGAAGAAGTAATAAAACTGGTCGACCTCTGGCAGCGCCGCAAGGACTCGGTGATGAAGCTCAGCGGCGGCATGAAGCAGAGGGTCAGCCTGGCCTGCGCCATCGTCCACAACCCGCCCCTGCTCTTCCTCGACGAGCCCACCGTCGGGCTCGACCCCGAACTGAGGGTTACCTTCTGGGAGCACTTCACCAACCTCACCCGGCAGGGCACCACCCTTATCGTTTCCAGCCACACTATGGACGACGCCGCCCACTGCGACCGCCTGGCTTTTATGCGCGACGGCGTGGTCATCGCCCAAGGTACGCCCAACGAACTGCGAAAAGCCACCGCCAAAGCCGACGCCAACCTGGAAGACGCCTTTTTACATTTCATCCATCGCGAGGAGAAAAGTGTTTAACCAGACGCTTACCATCGCCAATCGGATTATATATCAGCTGATTCGCGACCGCCGCACCATGGTGCTGCTGATAGCCGTGCCGCTGGTGATAGCCAGCATCGTCGGCGTCAGCATCCCCGAAAAGCAAACGCTGGACTATATCGCCCCGGCCCTACTGGCGGTGTTGATACTCTTCTTCGGCTTCCTGCTCACCGGCATCAGCTTCTTAAGGGAGCGCTCCCAGGGGACGCTGGAAAGGCTGATGGCTTCGCCAGTCTCCAAGCTGGATGTCGTGGGGGGATATCTGCTCGGTTTCCTGCTCTTTGCCGTGCTCCAGACCATGATTCTATTCTTCTATCTGATATATGTGCTCAATGTCAGCTTCCACGGGGAGCTGTGGCAGATTATCGTCTTCGAGATTATCATCGGTATCCTGGCCGTTTGCCTGGGGATTTTCATCTCCGTATTCGCCCGCAACGAGTTTCAGATGGTGCAGTTCATCCCCCTGATCATTTTGCCCCAGATATTCCTCTGCGGGCTGCTCTGGCCGGTAAGCCAGATGCCGGAATACCTGCAGTGGATAGCCAAATTCCTACCCCTGACCTACGGCGTGGACGGCATCAGGGCTTTGATGCTTCAGGGACAGAACCTGCTGGATATAGGCAAGGAAATCGGCATCCTGGCCGGCTATGCCGCGGGGCTGATGGTATTGGCCTCGCTCACCCTGCGGCGAGGCGCCGCCAGCTAACTAAGGTAATTCTTTATGGGAATTAAAGATAATATCCGCGAGCTATTGAAAGAGCTGCCCGACGGGGTGGAGCTGGTCGTCGCCGCCAAGACCAGGACGGCGGATGAAGTATTGGCGGCTGTGGAGGCGGGCATAGAAATTATCGGGCAAAACTACGTCCAGGAAGCCGAGACCATCTACCCCGCCATCGGCAACAAAGCGAGGTGGCACTTCATCGGCCATTTACAGAAGAATAAGGTAAAGAAAGCGGCCAAGATTTTTGATATGATAGAGACGGTGGATTCGGTTGACTTGGCTCAGGAGATTGACAAGCGCTGCGCTTTAGTCGGCAAGGTGATGCCGGTGCTGGTCGAGATAAACAGCGGCAAAGAGCCGCAGAAAGCAGGCGTACTGCCCGAAAAGGCCGAGGAACTAGTGCAGGCAATCGCACGCCTACCTAATATAAAGGTAATGGGGCTAATGACGATGGGCCCACGCTTCGGCAACCCCGAAGACTCCCGCCCCTATTTTATCACCACCAGGAAGATTTTCGAGCGCATCAAGGCGCTTAAAATAGCCAACGTCGAGATGAGATACCTATCTATGGGCATGACCAATTCTTACCCGGTAGCCCTGGAGGAAGGCGCCAACCTGGTCAGAATCGGCACCCGCATCTTCGGCGAAAGAGAATAGCTAAAGAGAGGTGAGAAACTATGGCGACTGAAAAGCAAGTAAGGGAAAGCCTGGAAAAGGTAATGGTTCCCGGCGTTATGCGAGACCTCAACGGTCTTAACCTGGTGAGGCAGGTGGCTGTCTCGGAAAAAGAAGTCAAAATCACGCTGGCGGCCACCGCCCTCAACGAGGAAACTCAGAAATGGGTCACCACCAAGGCCAAAGAGGTGGTGGGCAAGCTGGCGGGGGTCAAGAAGGTGGAAATAGAGTTCAGCGCCGCCAAGCCCGCCGAGCTCAATAAAATCGGTAATATCGTTGCCGTTATGAGCGGCAAGGGCGGGGTGGGCAAATCGCTGGTGGCGGGCTTATCCGCCATCGCCCTCAAGCGCCAGGGCTACGAGGTGGGCATCCTAGACGCCGACCTCACCGGCCCCAGCATCCCCAAGATGTTCGGCATCGCCGGCCGCCCCAGCGGCAGCGAGACCGGCATCCTGCCCGTGCTCTCAAGGTCGGGCATCGAGGTAATGTCCATCAACCTGCTGCTGGCTCAAGAGGACGACGCCGTTATCTGGCGGGGACCTTTAATCAGCAACACCATCAAGCAGTTCTGGGAGGACGTCCTCTGGGGCAAGCTCGACTACCTGCTCATCGATTTACCCCCCGGCACCGCCGACGCCCCCCTCACCGTGATGCAGTCCTTCCCCATATCGGGGGTCATCATCGTCTTCACCCCCCAGGACCTCACCGCCATGATAGTGCGCAAGGCGGTCAACATGGCGCAAAAGATGGAGAAAACCGTGCTGGGGGTGGTGGAAAATATGAGCTACCTGCAGCTGCCCGAAATGGATAAAAAGATGGAAATCTTCGGCCCCAGCCGCGGAGAAGAAATGGCGCAGTCGTCCAAGGCGCCCCTGCTGGGGCAAATACCCATCGACCCCGAATTAGCCAGGCTCTGCGATAAGGGCGAGATTGAAAACTACGACTCCGAGATTATGAACGCCTTCGGGCAGGCCCTGAAAGCGGCATTGACCCAAAAGAAGACCGCCCCTTGACGTAAGCGCCGCTTTAGATTTAGTCTATTAAGGGAAATACCGATGTCGGAAGAGTCCGGAGAACGGGAAAGCCTGGCCCAGGAAGAGCTGGTCAAAGAAAAGACCGACGCCCGGGGCAACAGGTGGCGCAAGGTCTATTTCGGCGGCGGCGCCCACTTCCGTAACTGGCTGGAGCAGTGCCGCGAGCTGGGCGAGGTCGAAGTGGAAGAGGTAGACTCTCATGGCTTCAAGTGCTTTGAGGAAGCCGGCGAAAAAATGTACCGTATCTGGATGAAAGAAGGGCCGCCCGACTGAAAACGGCTCACTCAAGGAGGTGGTTAAAGGTGCATTGAACGGGGAATAATGGTAAAATAAAACTCAATTAAGACCAGGAGGATAGTTTAAGAAATGGCTTTAAAGATTACCGAGGAGTGCATTAGCTGCGGAGCCTGTGAGCCGGAATGCCCTAACGAGGCTATCAGCGAAGGAGAGGAAATCTATACAATCGACCCCAACAAGTGCACCGAGTGCGTCGGCTCTCACGAGTCCTCACGCTGTGTCGAGGTCTGCCCGGTGGATTGCTGCATAGCCGACCCTGACCACAAGGAAAGCAAAGAGCAACTGCTGGAGAAATGGAAGAAGCTGCACCCGGGCGAAACCCCGGCTGCTTAAAGACCCTTTATCTCTAACCGCCCTTTGAGGCCGATATCGGCCAAGGCAATAATGATGGGCACATCTTCTCTGTGTTCCCCGATAGCTCAATTGGTAGAGCGGGCGGCTGTTAACCGCTAGGTTGTAGGTTCGAGTCCTACTCGGGGAGCCACTATTCTTATTAGTAGGGTCAAATCAAGTTAGGAATCATAGATGCAATTTAACCTTAGCATCTGCAATGCGCTCAAGCACTTCGGTAAAAGATTTCAAGCATTGGTCACGCCTCTGAATTATATCTCCAGCTTGAAGTTTTCCTTCTAATACCTCGCAGAATTGTTTGACATCCTCCGCTGCCTTATCAACCTTTTTAAGCAGCGCCTTTTTATCATCTTCAGCGAATATCCTTGATGAGTCCATCATCCACTTGTTCTGAGCACTTAGCGGTTTTAACCGCGGATAAATTTCTTCTAACCAATTTCTGCCACCGACATACAGCATATCGGCGAGAGTGCTGATTCCTTGCTCGGCCCAATTCTGGATATCACCCAGAACTCGTCTTTTGAAATCACGTTCTCTTTCTTCCTGGCGTATCTGGCTCTCTTCTGCCACGCGATTCTTTTCTCGTTTGTTGGCAGCATCTACTGACCAAGCTGTCACGAATGCCAAAAGCAACGTGCCAAAAGCCATAGTAGCAGTGGCAAGGTTCAGGTCTTCACTGAGAATAGAAAAGCATATAGCAACAAGAACCGCCAACAAATAAAATAAAAACCATGACCACCATGATTTCCATCGTTCCTTAATAAACTGCCACATTCTTTTCACACAGTAATTATATTATGTAAACTCCCTTTTGGGGGGTTCTTAAGGGGGGCGAAGCCCCCCTTCTAAAAGACTTCTGTTGGGCGGGCCGGGTGGGACAATATTACTTACGCTAAACAAGGTGGGGTGGTAGGGCGAAAAATCCCCCTTAATCCCCCTTTTTCAAAGGGGGAAACTGGGTAGGGCACAACCCTACAGGAGGATATATAAGGGGTACCACCCTTATAGGGCGGGTGGGTTGGGACACTCACACTTCCGCTAACAAGGCGGGGCGGGGCGTAATCCCCTCAACACTTGGCGGTATACTTTTTCCAGCAGCTAGTCCCCGGGGCGGGCAACGGCCCAGACGGCACGGACAGCGGTGACGACGGCAGCCGGGGCCATGAAGACAGCTAAATAGCTCACAATGCCATTAAGACTGGTGCCGAGTCCATCCACCAGGTCATTCAGCGGGGAAAAACTAGCTTTACCCACCACGATGAGGGCGACAGCGGTTAGGAGAAGGAGAACAATCTCCCTTCTGGTAATGTTCAGGAATCCAACAACGATGCCTAGAAGAACCAGTGCCAAGATTACGCTAGCGTTGTCCCGGGAAATAACTCCGTAGATTATCGCCATCACGATACCGACGCTGAAGGCAGCCATACCAATAAAGCCGAGAACCTTCTGTGTCTTAGACATTGCCTTTTTCGTCTCTGTCATTTTTTCGTCTCCTTTCTATGTAAGATATTTCTGACCGGTATGTTGTCACCAGGAAGCTAGATAATACAATTACGACACCTACCTGTCAAGATACTCGACGCTCACCATTTAGCCCCCACCCCAATTTTATCTATTCCCACCCTCCGCCCTTTTAAGGTAAAGAGGGGGCAAAGCCCCCTCTTAAACACCCCCAACTATATGGAGCAGACGCCCTCTTGGGATTTTAACTCTCTGGGGGCGGGAAGAGAAGTCTATAGAGGTTACACCTTTATAGGGTGGGTATTGGGTGGGGCGGGGGCAAAACCCCCCTCTCATTTTGAGCACCCCCTACCCCTGTGCTATAATTTTCATCGGAGACTCGTCATGTGGGACAGACTGAAAAAAATAGAAAAGCGCTACGAAGAGCTAAATAAGCAAATCTCAAAGCCCGAAATCGCCACCGACCCCAAGAAGGTGCAGGCGCTGGCTCAGGAACGGGCGAGCATTGAGGATGTAGTCGCCAGCTACCGCAAATACAAGGCGACCACCAAGCAACTGGAGGACACCAGAGCCATGCTCAACGGCAAGCTGGACGAAGAAATGGCCGCCATGGCCAAACAGGAGATAGCCAAGCTCGAACCCCAGCAGGAAAGCCTGCTCCAGGAATTGAAGCTCGCCCTGCTTCCCAAGGACGCCAAAGACGAACGCGACATCATTATTGAGATTCGGGCGGGCGCCGGCGGTGATGAAGCCGGGCTGTTCGCCGCCGACCTCTTCCGCATGTACTCCCGCTACGCTCAAGCCAAGGGCTGGGGCGTGGATATCATCAACGGCAACGAGAGCGGCATCGGCGGCTTCAAGGAGATTATCTTTGAAGTAAAGGGCAAAGGCGCTTTCAGCCGCCTCAAGTACGAACGAGGCGTCCACCGCGTCCAGCGGGTGCCCACCACCGAATCCTCAGGACGGCTCCACACCTCGACGGCTACGGTAGCCGTCCTACCCCAGGCCGACGAGGTAGAGGTGAACATCAACCCCGACGACCTTAGAATTGATATTTACCACAGCGGCGGGGCGGGGGGACAGAACGTAAACAAGGTCGCCACCGCTGTGCGCATTACCCACCTCCCCACCGGCATTGTCAGCATCTGCCAGGACGAGCGCTCCCAGCTAAGAAACCGCACCAAGGCGATGTCGGTGCTCCGCGCCCGACTCCTCGATACAGAGCGCACCAAGCAGGAAGCCGCCATCACCCAGCAGCGCCGTTCCCAGGTGGGCACGGGCGACCGCGCCGAAAAGATAAGGACCTATAATTTCCCCCAGGACCGCCTTTCCGACCACCGCCTGGGCAAAAACCTGCGCAACCTGCCCCGCATCATGGACGGCGAACTCGACGAACTCGTCGACGCCCTGACCACCAGCGAGCAGGCAAAAGAGCTGGAGAGGCAACTGGCGTGAAGCTCGCCGAAGCCCTCAGCCACAGCCGGACCATCCTGTCCCAGAATGCTATCGAAGACGCCCCCCTGGAAGCCGAGCTACTGCTGAGGCACGTTTTAAAGATAAATCGCACGCAGCTATACCTCGACCTCAACAATGAACTAAGCTCCGAAGACGAAAAAGCCTTCCGGCATTTGGTCGAACGCCGCCTTGGTGGCGAGCCCGCCGCCTATATAACCGGCCACCGCGAGTTCTACGGGCTCGACTTTTATGTTGACCCCCACACCCTTATCCCCCGTCCCGAAAGCGAGCTGCTGGTGGAAACGGCTCTAGGGTTAGCGCAATACCATCCCACCTTTAGTATCGCCGACATCGGCACCGGCTGCGGCGCTATTGCCATCAGCCTGGCGCTTGAGTTACCGAGAGCCAAAATCTACGCCACCGACATATCTCTCGCCGCCCTTGAGGTGGCTCTGGTCAACTGTCAGCGGCACGGCGTGGCCGAAAGAGTCAGTCTATTACAAGGCGATATGCTGGAGCCTATACAAGAGCCAGTCGACCTTATCGTCGCCAACCTCCCCTACGTCAGGCAATCGGAGCTAGCCCCCAGTTTTGAGCCTTTGCTCGCCCTCGACGGCGGCGCCGAGGGCACGGAAAGCATCGCTAAGCTCTGCCGCCAGGCTCGGCATAAACTTTCAGGCGGCGGCTCGATGTTGCTGGAGATAGGCCAGGGACAGAGCGAGACAGTAACTGCCCTGCTGGAGAGCCTCTTCCCCGACGGCGCTATAGGGGTCTTCCCAGATTTAAGCGGCATCGAGCGGGTGGTATCTTTAAGTCTCACTAGAGTAAAGGTGGCTAAATAAATGGCAGCCGGCCCGGTCTCGGCGATACTGCTGGCGGCGGGCAAGTCCAGCCGCATGGGCAAACTCAAGCAGTTGATGCCCCTGGGCAACAGCACTATTTTAGAACAGACCCTGGATAACCTCCTCGGCTCAAAAGCAGCTGAGGTCATCGTGGTGCTGGGCTACAAAGCCGAAGAGGTGACGAAAAGACTGTCGGGCCGTCCCGTCAAGGTGGTGGTAAACCCGCTCTACCGAAAGGGTATGAGCACCTCCATCGCCGCCGGGCTGAAATTCGTCGATAGCCAGGCGCAGGCGGTCATGCTCGTCCTCGGCGACCAGCCCTATATCGATAGCCCCACCATCAATCGGTTGATTGACGCCTTCGGCAGCGATAAAAAGGGCATCGCCATCCCCACCCACCGGGGCCAGAGGGGCCACCCCCTCATCTTCAATAAGAACTATCAGAAGCAGCTATACAGCTTAAGCGGCGACATCGGCGGCCGGGAGATTATAAAGGAACACCCCGATGACGTCCTCGAAGTCCCTGTTGACTGCGAGGGCATTGTCATCGATATCGACACCCCACCCCACGCCTCGCCTTGACACATTCCAGCCCCGATGCTAAATTATTTAGTTGGACTTTCCAGCTTTTAAGCAAACAATAAGCAGGAGGAACAGAGCCTTATGAACATGATTGTCTGCATCAAGCAAGTAATCGACCCCGAAGCACCACCCGCCAGCTTCAAGATTGACACGGCGGGCAACAAGGTGGTGCCTCCCCAGGGGGTATCGCCCGTAATCGACCCCTACGCCGAATACGGCGTCGAGGCGGCGCTCAAGGTCAAGGACGCCCAAGGCGGCAAGGTCACCGCCGTCAGCCTGGGCACCAACCAGCTCCGGGACATCGTCAAGAAACCGCTGGCGATGGGCGCCGACGAGCTGATTCTGTTGGAGGACGAAGCCTTCGACGGCGGCGACAGCTGGTCGACCGCCTACGCTTTAGCGATGGCTATCAAGAAGATAGGCGAATACGACATTATCTTCTGCGGCCGCGAGGCTTCCGACTGGAACGCGGGGCAGGTCGGCTCCGGAATCGCCGAAATCCTGGAGTTACCCAGCGTCACCCTGGTCAAGAAGATAGAGCCCGCCGGCGGCAAGGCCAAGCTGGAACGGGTCACCGACGAAGGCTACGAGGTCATTGAGGTCTCCCTGCCCTGCCTGATTACCATCAGCAACGAAATCGGCGAGCCCCGCTACCCCACCATCAAGGGCATCATGGGCGCCAAGAAAAAGGAGCCCGTTGTCTGGAAGCCCGCCGATATCAGCGTCGAAGCCTCCCAAATAGGCGACAAAGGCCGGCGCACCAAGCTGCAGAAATTATTCCAGCCCGTCCGCGAAGGCAAGTGCGAGATGGTCGAGGGCGAAAGCCCCGAAGAAGCCGGCGCCAACCTGGCGGCAAAACTACGCGAAGTAAAGGTACTCTAAAATTCTTAACTGGTTTTTAACATTCTTTTGTTATAGATAAGGAGGCAAGCCATGGCTGAAAATAAAGGCGTTCTCATTTTTTGCGAAACTAAAGAAGGTAAACTGGCGGCAATCGCCACCGAGCTTTTGGGCTGCGGCCGCAAGCTGGCCGACGACCTGGGGCAGGAACTGGCGGCGGTGCTCGTCGGCAGCGGCGTAAGCGGAACGGCCCAAGAAGCCATCGCCTACGGCGCCGATAAGGTCTATGTCGTCGACGACGCCCAGCTCAAAGAATATCAGACCGACGCTTACCTCTCGGTTATGGAAAAGGTCGTCGCGCAGGCGGCGCCCCAGATTCTATTGCTGGGGCAGACCTCCCTCGGGCGCGACCTGGCGCCCGCGCTGGCTTTCCGCCTCAAGACGGCGGCGGCACTGGGCTGTTTGGAGCTGGCCATAGACCCCCAATCCAAACTATTATTGCAGACCAAGCCCGTCTACGGCGGCAACGCCCAGGCTGTTTTCGTCACCGAGTCCTTCCCCCAGATAGCCACGGTAAGGGCCAAGGCGATGACGCCCCTGGAGCCCGACTCCGCCCGAAAGGGGGAGGTGGTTAAAATCGACGCTGGCTTAGACCCCGAGGCGATAAGGGCCAAGGTGCTGGAGAAGGTAGCGGAAAAGGTGGAAGGCATCAAGCTGGAAGACGCCGAGGTCATAGTCTGCGGCGGCAGGGGCATCGGTAGCGCCGAGGGCTTCGCCCAGCTGGAGGCATTGGCCAGGATGCTCAAAGGCGCGGTAGGCGCTACCCGCCCGCCCTGCGACAACGAATGGGTGGCTGCGGGCGCGCAGATAGGGCTCACCGGCAAGATTGT